>JBJEFT010000423.1:0-18129 GCA_051874315.1 Candidatus Ornithomonoglobus sp. | reverse complement strand
TTACTACCTCCACTAATATTACTTAGAACGCCATGTGATCCTGCCTCTTGATAAGTCGTACGGACTCATTTCCATAGTGACCTTATCGCCGGGGAGAATCTTGATGTAGTTCATTCTCAGTTTGCCTGAAATATGTGCCAGAACACGGTGACCATTTTCAAGCTCTACTCTAAAGTTTGCATTTGGCAGCGTTTCCACAACTGTGCCTTCAACTTCAATAACGTCATCCTTAGCCATTTTATATACTCCTTTACGAGTTCAGAAATCTGCGGATCATATAATTCTCAAGCGATCCGTCGGCAAGCCCTGCCGCGATTTCTTCTGATATATTATAACTTCCCTGAATGTGCTTGAACTTCTTCTTTTTAGGATTTTCAAGCTTGCGTATTGCACCGTCTGCAACATATACGTAATTACCATCGGTACGAACAACAACATATGCCGTGCCGTTATCACGTCCGGCAATTGAGCGCACCATCTGTCCAACGCGAAATTCCATAGGTACCTCTTACAGCGTGAGAATCTCACAGCCCTCACGAGTTACAACAATGGTATTCTCATAATGAGCAGCCAAGCTTCCGTCTCTTGTAACAACAGTCCAGTCGTCGTCGAGCACCTCGACCTTATAACTGCCCTCTGTTATCATAGGCTCTATCGCCAGCGTCATTCCCGCTGCGAGCTTCAGACCCCGGCCTGCTTTACCGAAGTTCGGTACCTCCGGCTCTTCATGAAGCGAGCGTCCGACTCCGTGACCTACAAGGTCACGCACAACCCCGTAACCGAAGGATTCGGCATACTGCTGAATTGCCGCTGAAACATCGCCCAGCCTTGCGCCGTGCTTCACCATTTTTATTCCCTCAAAAAAGCTCTGCTTCGTTACATCAATAAGCTGCTGCGCCTCCTTGCTGATTTCTCCCACAGCAAAGGTTCTTGCTGCGTCCGAGTGCCATCCGTCAAGAATACAGCCTGTATCTATGCTTACGATGTCGCCGTCCTTGAGAACTCTGTGTGATGAAGGTATTCCGTGGACCACCTCATCGTTTACCGATGCGCATATTGTTCCGGGGTAGCCTTCATAATTCAGGAAATTCGGCGTGGCGCCATGTTTCTTATAAAAATTGTATGCGATCGTGTCAAGCTCCTTTGTCGTTACTCCCGGCTTGATTTTTTCTTCAAGCACATCGAATAACTCCCTTGTGAGCGCGCACGACTTACGCATTTTTTCAATCTGTTTGGCAGATTTAATGGATATCATCAAATCACTCCAATTTATTAATCTGCTAAGCCAAGAGCCTTTGCAACATTAGCTGTTGTATCCTCCAAAGCCTCTTCGCCCTTTGCAACAACGAGGATGCCCTTCGCTGCATAGAAATCCTTTATCGGCTCTGTCTGCTCATGGAAAATATTGAGTCTGTTCTGGATAGTTTCCGGAACATCGTCCTTTCTCTGGATAAGCTCTCCGCCGCAGCTGTCGCAAATTCCTTCTTTTGCAGGCTTCTTGAAAATGATGTTATACGGCGCTCCGCACTTTGAACACTCACGGCGCGATGAAAGTCTTTCGATTATCTTATCGTCCGCAACGTCAATAAGGAGTACCTTGTCAATTTCTACGCCTGCCTCGTCAAGCGCGACTGCCTGAGCTGTTGTTCTCGGGAAACCGTCAAGGATGAATCCCTTTTCACAGTCCGGCTTTGCAAGCCGCTCTTTAACTATCTTTACAATGACATCGTCCGGTACGAGCTTGCCCTCGTTAATATATTTCTCTGCAAGCTTGCCGACCTCTGTCTGCTCTTTTATAGCGGTTCTCAGCATAACACCTGTTGAAATAGTGCTTATGCCCAACTTCTTTTCAAGAATTTCTCCCTGCGTACCCTTACCTGCGCCCGGAGCTCCCATAAGAATTAACTTCATAGTTTTCCTGCCTTTCTCAGCATTACGCTGAAGCCTTTACACTAACCTCTGAACTATCTATATAACCGCTCGGATCTGCACATTGGAAATGCCGAAAACATTATATTCAATGCTCCGGCGCTTCCGTGCACAAACCTTATTTTTAATTATTCAAGGAATCCCTTATAATGACGCATTATCATCTGGGATTCGATCTGCTGAACTGTTTCAAGAGCAACACCAACCATGATGAGAAGCGATGTACCGCCTATCTGGAGTGAATTGTTGCCCGTAATGCTGCCGATGATGATCGGGAGCACTGCGATAATACCAAGGAACAGTGAACCGATAAGGTTCAGTCTTGATGTTATTCTTGAAATAAAATCACTTGTCGGCTTACCCGGTCTGATACCCGGAATATAACCGCCGCTCTTCTTTATGTTATTCGACATTTCAATCGGATTGAACTGAATTGTTGAATAGAAGTAAGTGAAGAATATTATCAACAGGAAGTAAAGAACACCATATATACATGTTGTCCAGACAGGACCTGTTGAGGATAAGCAGTTCAGTATTGTACCGCCAAAGCCCGACTGCGGAACATTACCGCCGTTCAACAAGCTTACGATCGTTGACGGGAATGCCATGATGGATGAAGCGAAGATGATCGGCATAACGCCGCCCGCTGCAACCTTTATCGGGATATTTGTGCTCTGACCGCCGTACATCTTTCTGCCGACAACACGCTTAGCGTACTGAACGGCAATTCTTCTCTCAGCGTTTGTGAAGAATACAACCAATGTTATAGCAGCTATCGCTACCACGAGGATCACAAGCGCCTCTACAATACCCATTGCGCTGTAGCTTGTTCCCTTAACATATGTGTTGAATACTGCCTGAGCCGCTGACGGGATTCTTGAAACGATACCGGCAAAGATGATCATTGATACACCGTTGCCCAGACCCTTCTCCGTAATCTGCTCACCGATCCAAACGATAAACGCTGTGCCGGCTGTGAATGTCAGTACGATTACAAAGAATGTAAGAACACTCGGGTTTGTGATCGCGCTGCCCATGTTGAACAGTGTTACATACAAGCCCGCGCCCTGGATAAACGCGAGCACGATACCAAGATAACGTGTGATCTTATTGAGCTTCTTTCTTCCCTCAAGTCCTTCCTTCGCCAGTCTTTCGAGTGACGGAATAGCGACTGTGAGAAGCTGTATGATAATCGATGCGTTGATGTACGGTGAAACACCCATTGCAAGCACTGTGGCATTTCTGAAAGCGCCACCGGTGAAGGTATCGAACAGGTTGAACAGGTTCATACCGCCGCCGCTGCTTGTAAGGAACGCATCCATTGCATCCTTACTCAGATACGGTACCGGAATATGGGCACCGAATCTGAATACAACAAGCATGAAAAGTGTGAAAATGATTCTGCGTCTTAAATCAGGAATTTTCCAAGCGTTTCTGATTGTATCGAGCATCTTACATCACCTCGACCTTTCCGCCTGCCTTTTCTATTTTTTCTTTAGCTGATTCGCTAACCTTTGCTACCTTAACGGTAACCTTCTTTGTTACTTCACCTCTGCCGAGGAGCTTAACGCCGTCGAGCTCCTTGCTGATGATACCCTTTGCGAGTAATGTTTCAGCTGTTACCTCGTCGCCGTCATTGAATTTGTCGAGTACCTCAACGTTTACTGCTACGAACTTCTTCGCAAAGTTGTTGTGGAAGCCGCGCTTAGGTAAACGTCTGTACAACGGCATCTGACCGCCTTCAAAGCCCGGTCTTACGCCGCCGCCGCTTCTTGCCTTCTGACCCTTCTGACCTCTGCCTGAAGTCTTGCCGACGCCTGAACCGATACCGCGGCCGATAATCTTCTTTCTGTGAGTTGAGCCTGCCTGTGGCTTCAATTCCTCAAGTCTCATTCGCTGCACCTCCCCGCTCAAATTTCTTCTACTGTTACAAGGTGTGATACCTTGTTTATCATTCCTCTGATCTCCGGTGTGTCATTCTGTTCAACAACCGAGCGGATCTTCTTAAGGCCGAGAGCTTCGACAGTCTTGATCTGGTCCTGCTTTCTGCCGATCGTGCTCTTAACCAAAGTAATCTTTAATTTAGCCATTACTTAACCATTCCTTTCTGTTAATCAGTATAGAGTTCTGCTGAATTCCTTACCGTTAACCTCTGATCTGGTCAACAGTCTTGCCGCGAAGCTTTGCAACTTCTTCTGCGCTCTTAAGATTTGCCAGACCTGCAATAGTTGCATTAACAACGTTACGCTTGTTGTTTGAACGTAAGCTCTTTGCTCTGATATCCTTAATACCTGCAAGCTCAAGTACAGCACGCGCTGCGCCGCCTGCGATAACGCCGGTACCTTCTTTAGCCGGCTTAAGGAGTACCGTACCTGCACCTGAAACACCTGTAACCTCATGCGGAATAGTTGTACCAACGAGCGGAACTCTTACGAGGTTCTTCTTTGCAGCTTCAATACCCTTTCTGATAGCCTCAGGGATTTCAGCAGCCTTACCTGAACCGCTGCCTATAATGCCGTTACCGTCGCCGACAACGACCAATGCGCTGAATCTCATTGTACGTCCGCCCTTAACTGTCTTTGAAACACGGTTAATTGCAACAACGTTTTCTTCAAGCTCCATGTTTGTAGCGTCAATTCTTTCAGTCACTTGTTTGCCCTCCTTCTTTAGAATTCCAAGCCGCCTTCTCTTGCGCCTTCAGCAAGAGCAGCAACTCTACCGTGGTATACGTATCCGCCTCTGTCGAATACTACTTCCTTGATACCGGCAGCAATAGCCTTCTCGGCAATCGCCTTGCCGACAGCCTTAGCACCCTCAGCGTTTGATCCGTTACCCTCAAAGCCCTTTTCTAAGCTTGATGCTGCAACAAGTGTTACACCGTTAACATCATCTATCAACTGAGCATAGATATGCTTTAAGCTTCTGAATACGTTAAGACGAGGTCTCTCCGCAGTACCGGAGATGTTCTTTCTTACTCTGTAATGACGCTTGATTCTAGCCTTATTTTTGTCTTTATTCTTTATCATTATAAGAACACTCCTTTCAATTATTTCTTCTTGCCGCCTGCTTTACCTTCCTTGCGTCTGATGTGCTCATCAGCGTACTTGATACCCTTGCCCTTATACGGCTCAGGAGCTCTGAAGCTTCTGATCTTTGCGGCAACAGCACCAACGCGCTCCTTATCAGCACCCTTTACAAGGATCTGGTTCGGCTGCGGGGCTTCAATTGTGATACCCTCTTCCGGAGTATACTCAACCGGATGTGAATAACCGAGTGTAAGATTAAGTGTCTTACCCTTCATTGCGCATCTGTAACCAACACCGTTGATTTCAAGAGCCTTTGTGAAGCCTGTTGTTACACCGATGATCATGTTGTTTACAAGAGTTCTTGTAAGACCATGAAGTGATCTGTGCAGCTTGTTATCTGACGGACGAACGATTGTGAGTGTATCGCCTTCGATAACAACCTTCATATCCGGATGAAGTGTTCTTGTCAAAGTTTCCTTTGCGCCCTTAACTGTGATAGTGTTATCATCAGCTACGTCTACCTTTACGCCTGCCGGAATTGTGATCGGCAGTCTACCTATTCTTGACATAGGATTTTCCTCCTTAACTTAAATTCTCTCTGCACTAAGGCTTATGACCTTATGCAGGTTTTCAGTTATTATATATTAATTATATTAATAAACTATGTTTTTGCTCTGTGATTACCAAACGAAGCAAAGAACCTCGCCGCCGATGTGCTCACGGCGCGCAGCCTTATCTGTCATGATGCCCTTTGAGGTTGATACGATTGCTGTACCCAAGCCCTTCAAAACTCTTGGCATCTCCTCAGCGCTTGCGTAATATCTGAGACCCGGCTTTGATACTCTCTTGAGTCCCGATATTGCCTTTTCGCCTGTCTGGCTGTATTTTAATGTTATTCTGATAACGCCCTGCTTGCCGTCCTCGATAACCTGATAACCCTTTATATAACCTTCGTTAGCGAGAATCTCTGTGATTGCAACCTTCATCTTTGATGCCGGACAATCTACTGTTTCGTGCTTTGAAGTGTTAGCGTTTCTGATTCTTGTAAGCAAGTCTGCGATAGGATCAGTGATCTGCATTATAAGTTTACCTCCTTCCACGGTGAAAGCATTTTCACCGCTGACGTGTTTCGAACACTATTTGTTCTTCTATCTTAATTCGGGGTTTTGTGCGGTCATTTAGACCTGCAATTTACCAGCTTGCCTTTCTTACACCGGGGATCTGACCCTTGTAAGCGAGCTCTCTGAAGCAGATACGGCAGATGCCGAACTTGCGAAGATATGCGTGCGGTCTGCCGCAGATCTTACATCTTGTATAAGCCTGTGTTGAATGCTTAGGCTTTCTCTGCTGTTTAACCTTCATAGATGTTTTTGCCATGATTTGTTCCTCCTTCTATGATTACGACTGGAACGGAGCGCCGAAGAGCTTTAAGAGCTCGCGTGCTTCCTCATCTGTCTTTGCAGTTGTTACAAAGTTGATGTCCATACCTCTGATCTTATCGATCTTATCATAGTCGATTTCAGGGAATATAAGCTGTTCCTTGATACCGAATGAGAAGTTTCCTCTTCCGTCAAAGCCGTTAGCGCTTATTCCTCTGAAGTCACGTACACGCGGCAGAGCTACGTTGAACAATCTGTCCATGAACTCATACATCTTGTCACGTCTTAAAGTAACCTTTGTACCGATTACCATACCCTCTCTGAGCTTGAAGTTAGCTACTGACTTCTTTGCGCGAGTGAGAACCGGCTTCTGACCTGTGATCGCGGCGAGATCGCCTGTAGCAGCGTCAATAACCTTTGAGTTCTCCTTAGCCTCGCCAAGACCGATGTTTACCGTGATCTTAACGAGCTTCGGGATCTGCATTACACTCTTGTAACCAAACTTACTCATGAGAGCCGGTGCGATTTCCTGATTGTATTTATCCTGTAATCTACTCATTGTTTAAGTGTACCTCCTCTCATCAATCGTTGAATGTCTCGCCGCACTTCTTGCAGTAACGAGCCTTTGAGCCGTCCTCAAATACCTTGATTCCAACTCTTGCAGGCTTGCCGCACTTGGGGCAGACTCTCATAACGTTTGATGCGTCGATCGGCATTTCCTTATGAATTATACCGCTCTCCTGGCCCTGCACTCTCGCCTTCTGATGCTTTGACGCGATCGCAACGCCCTCTACGATAACCTTGTTGGCTGAAGGAATAGCTGTAACAACCTTACCTTCCTTGCCCTTATCCTTACCGGCGATAACAACTACGGTATCGCCTCTCTTTACATGCATTTTATTCATTTCCGACTTCCTCCTGTAATTAAAGAACTTCCGGAGCCAATGAAAGAATCTTCATGTATTCTTTATCTCTGAGCTCTCTTGCAACCGGTCCGAAGATACGAGTACCTCTCGGGTTCTTATCGTCTCTTACGATTACAGCTGCATTTTCGTCGAATCTGATATATGAACCGTCAGCGCGCTTTGACATGTTAACTGTTCTGACTACAACTGCCTTAACCACGTCGCCCTTTTTAACAACGCCGCCTGGTGTTGCCTTTTTAACGCTGCAAATAATTTCATCGCCAACAGCTGCATATCTCTTCTTTGAGCCGCCCATAACACGGATACACATAACTTCCTTAGCACCGGTGTTGTCGGCAACCTTCAAGCGTGTCTGTACCTGAATCATTATGAAATCCTCCTTCCGAAATAGCTTACTTAACCTTTTCTACTATTTCTACCAATCTCCATCTCTTATCCTTTGAGAGAGGTCTTGTTTCCATTACCTTTACCTTATCACCGATCTGGCATTCATTGTTTTCATCATGAGCCTTCAGCTTATAGGTGTTCTTTACGATCTTGCCGTAAAGCGGGTGCTTTTTATTCTCTTCGATAGCTACTACGATAGTCTTATCCATCTTATCGCTGACTACCGTACCTATCTTAACCTTACGTCTGTTTCTTTCCACAGAAAAGTGCCTCCTTTCAAGCAATCTGCACTGCCGTAATTAGTCTTCACGCTCGTTAACTACTGTAAGAATACGAGCAATAGTCTTCTTAACTTCAGTAATTCTCTTCGGATTCTCTAACTGGTTTACTGCCTTCTGAAAACGCAGATTGAAGAGCTCTTTTTTATAATCCTGAAGCTTCACTTCGAGCTCAGCGGTTGATAAATCTCTGATTTCGTTTATTTTCATTACTGCTCACCATCCTCACGCTTAACAAACTTACACTTGATCGGGAGCTTGTGCATGGCAAGACGCATAGCCTCACGAGCAACTTCCTCTGAAATGCCGTCCATCTCGAACATGACTCTGCCCGGCTTAACTACTGCTACCCAGTACTCCGGAGCACCCTTACCTTTACCCATTCGAACGCCTGCCGGCTTAGCTGATACCGGCTTGTCCGGGAATATCTTTATCCAGACCTTACCGCCACGCTTGATATATCTTGTCATAGCGATACGGGCTGCCTCTATCTGTCTTGATGTTATCCACGCCGGCTCAAGAGCTACAAGACCGTATGTTCCGTTTGTAACCTTATTGCCGCGAAGAGCCTTACCCTTCATTCTGCCGCGCATAACTCTTCTGAACTTAACTCTCTTAGGTATTAACATTACTGCTTACCTCCTTTTGAGTCATTATTTCTCGGGCGTCTATCGCCGCCTCTGCGGTTGTTTCTGTCACCGCGACGACGGTTACCGCCCTCACGACGCTTGTTGTTTTCCTTAGCCTGAGCTTCAGCTTCCTTCTTTCTGCCCTCGGCAACGTTTAAGATCTCACCCTTGTAGATCCAAACCTTAACGCCTAAGATACCGTAGGTTGTCTTTGCCTCAGCAAAACCGTAGTCGATATCTGCGCGGAGTGTCTGAAGCGGAATAGTACCTTCATGATACTGCTCTGTTCTTGCGATTTCAGCGCCGCCTACACGACCTGAAACTGCGGTCTTGATACCCTTTGCGCCAAGTCTCATAGCTCTGCCCATAACCTGCTTCATTGCGCGTCTGAATGAAATACGGTTCTCGAGCTGCGCTGCGATGTTCTCAGCAACGAGCTGCGCGTTTGTATCGGGGCTCTTGACCTCCATGATGTTTACGTTTACAGTCTTGCCTGTAAGCTTTTCGATCTGAGCCTTGAGCTTATCTATCTCTGCGCCGCCGCGGCCGATGATGATACCCGGCTTTGCAGCATGGATTGTTATAAATACTCTGTTCTGCTTTCTTTCGATACCGATCTTAGCAATACCGGCATTGAAGCAAGTCTTCTTAACAAATTTTCTTATGTTGTAATCTTCAACCAACTGGTCTCCGAACTCTTTCTTACCTGCGATCCATTTTGAGTCCCAGTCCTTGATTACACCGACTCTGAGTCCATGCGGATTAACCTTCTGTCCCATGAGTTAACCTCCTTCTGATTAGTCTTCCAATTCCTTAACCACTAATGTGATATGGCTGGTTCTCTTTAAGATTCTAAAAGCTCTGCCCTGTGCGTGGGGCTGAATTCTCTTTAATGTCGGACCCTGTGTTGCATAGCACTCTGATACTACTAACTTATCACGGTCCATGTTGTTATTATTAACTGCATTAGCTACTGCTGATGCAAGAAGCTTACCAACATATTCACATCCCGACTTCGGTGTGTTCTTCAAGATTGCCTCAGCCACTGTAACCGGCTTGTTTCTGATAAGATCAAGAACAATCTTCACCTTTCTGGATGATATGCGAGCATATTTAACTGTTGCACGTGCTTCCATTAGGAAATCCTCCTTCCAATCGTTTTGGATTGTATTTTACTCTGAAATCTCTTTAACGAATTATTCCCGTTCGAATTATCTTGATGTCTTTGAACCTACATGACCCTTAAAGGTTCTTGTCGGCGCAAACTCGCCAAGCTTATGTCCAACCATGTCTTCGCTTACGAAAACCGGAACATGCTTTCTGCCATCATGAACTGCGATTGTGTGTCCAACCATTTCAGGGAATATTGTCGAAGCTCTTGACCAGGTCTTAACGACCTTCTTCTCGTTAGCTTCGTTCATCGCATCGATTCTTTTCATAAGACGCTCTTCAACGAAAGGTCCCTTTTTAATCGATCTGCTCATTCTCTGTTCCTCCTTTTTACGAACAATATAAGGACAATAATAAAATTA
The DNA here is from genome assembly GCA_051874315.1 of Candidatus Ornithomonoglobus sp. Lineage (GTDB taxonomy): Bacteria > Bacillota > Clostridia > UBA1381 > UBA1381 > Ornithomonoglobus. Next base: position 8,043 of record JBJEFT010000423.1, on the reverse strand, counting down.
CTTGTCGTTTCTTCTCTTAACGATAAACTTGTTTGTGCGGTTCTTTGACTTTCTTGTCTTAAGACCGAGTGCAGGCTTACCCCACGGTGTAACCGGTGCCGGACGTCCGATAGGTGACTTACCCTCACCACCGCCGTGCGGATGGTCGTTCGGGTTCATAACTACGCCTCGAACTGTCGGTCTCCAGCCCATGTGTCTCTTTCTGCCGGCCTTACCGATTGAAATGTTCTCATGCTGCTGGTTGCCTACGATACCGATCGTTGCCTTACAGTTAAGAGCTACAAGTCTTACCTCGCCTGACGGAAGTCTTACCTGACCGTAACCGTTTTCCTTAGCCATAAGCTGAGCGCTCTCGCCTGCTGATCTTACGAGCTGCGCGCCCTTGCCCGGATGAATCTCTACATTGTGGATCAATGTACCTACCGGGATGTCCTTTATAAACAATGCGTTGCCGACCTTAACGTCAGCGCCCTCTCCCGAAACGACCTTCATACCGTCTGTAAGGCCTTCCGGAGCGATTATATATGCCTTAACGCCGTCCTCATACTGAATGAGCGCGATATTAGCTGATCTGTTCGGATCGTACTCGATACCGATAACAGTTGCTTCCATACCGTCTCTCTGACGCTTGAAGTCTATAATTCTGTACTTCTGCTTGTTACCGCCGCCTCTGTGACGAACTGTGATCTTACCCGAAGCGTTTCTTCCGGCATTCTTGTTCTTCTTAGCGAGAAGTGAACGCTCAGGAGTCTTCTTTGTGATCTCAGCAAAGTCTGAAACCGTCATAAATCTTCTGGCAGGCGATGTAGGATTATACTTTCTGATAGCCATTATCCTTTACTCTCCTTATCTATATTACTGGATTCCTTAGTCATTGACGCTTCTGCGTCCTCAGATTACATATCGAAGAACTCGATTGTCTTTGAGTCCGGCTTAAGAGTAACAACAGCCTTCTTCCATGAAGCTCTTCTACCCTCATTGCGTCCCATTCTCTTAAGCTTGCCCTGGTAGTTCATTGTGTTTACCTTTGCAACCTTAACTCCGAACACTTCCTCAACCGCATACTTGATTTCAAGCTTGTTTACGGTCTTGGGAACCTCGAAAGTGTACTTTTTGATTTCATTGCCTTCTCTGTCAAGCTCAACCTTCATTGACTTTTCAGTGATGATCGGTCTCTTTATGATATCGTATGAATTCATTATGCATACACCTCCTCGATCTTAGCAACAGCGTCCTTTGAAAGAACGATTGCCTTGTGCTTGAGAACATCATAGGTGTTAAGTGTGCCAACGTGAGCCGGTGTAACGTCCTTGATGTTTCTTGATGACTTATAGATATTGTTATCAGCGTCTGCTGTTACGATAAGAGCTGATGTAACATCAAGGCCCTTAAGTAATGCAGCTATCTTTGCTGTCTTGATCTCCTCAAGTGAAAGATCCTCAACTACGTATACCGCATAATCGTTATACTTAGCTGTAAGAGCTGACTTAAGAGCCGCTCTCTTAACCTTCTTGTTTATACTGTAGCTGTAGCTTCTCGGCTTAGGACCAAGTGCTACGCCGCCGCCTACCCACTGCGGAGCGCGGATACTACCCTGTCTTGCACGACCTGTACCCTTCTGTCTCCACGGCTTCTTACCGCCGCCGCGAACCTCTGTACGAGTCTTTGTGTTCTGAGTACCCTGTCTCATATTTGCAAGGTGGTTTACGACTACTGTATGAAGAACCGATTCGTTAACCTCAACTGCGAAGATCGCGTCTGAAGCTTCCATTGAACCTGTCTTCTGACCTTCCATATTATATAAAGCCAATTTAGCCATTATTGTTCCTCCTTTCCAAATACCTCTTACGCCTTAACAGCATCTCTGATTGTTACGAGACTGCCCTTAATGCCCGGTACAGCGCCCTTAACAAGAATCAGATTCTGCTCGGCGTCTACCTTTACTACCTCGAGGTTCTGGATTGTAACCTTATCGACACCCATATGGCCCGGTAATACCTTACCCTTGAATACGCGTCCCGGATATGAGCACATACCCATTGAACCCGAAACTCTCTTTGACTTTGAGCCGTGTGTCATAGGTCCTCTGTGAAGTCCGTGCTTCATCGGACCTGCAAAGCCCTTACCCTTTGAAGTGCCGCTTACATCGATCTTGTCTCCGGCCTCAAAAGCGTCTGCCTTAATCTCATCACCTACGTTCAGTCCTGAAATATCGTCAAGTCTGAACTCTCTCAAATACTTCTTGTTGGCTACGTTAGCCTTTGCGAAGTGTCCCTTAAGCGGCTTGTTTACCTTCTTTTCCTTGATATCGCCGAAGCCTACCTGAACCGCATCGTAGCCGTCTGTCTCTGTTGTCTTCTTCTGAACAACAACGCACGGACCTGCGAGGATGGCTGTTACCGGGATAACCTTGCCGCCTTCTCCAAAGATCTGAGTCATACCAATCTTTGTTCCAAGAATTGCTTTCTTCATGATTTTCCTCCTATTAACAGTTATTGGTTCGCACAAAAGCAAATGCGAACATGACCTGCATCATAACCTTTTTTGAGGTTACTGCCGAAATTGTTTTTTTGCCGTAATAACCTGACCTGATTATTACTTCCGGATTGTGTTTTTACAGCTTTAATTACTTCTGAATTATGCTGATATCAACACCGGCCGGCAAATCGATCTTCATGAGTGATTCCATTGTCTTCTGACCCGGAACTACGATGTCGATCAATCTCTTGTGAGTTCTTCTTTCGAACTGCTCACGCGAATCCTTGTACTTATGAACCGCACGAAGAATTGTGATTATCTCCTTATCTGTCGGAAGCGGGATCGGACCTGAAACCTTTGCGCCTGTTCTCTTTGCGATTTCAACTATCTTCTCAGCGCTCTGGTCCAATACCACATGGTCATAAGCCTTTAACTTGATTCTGATTTTCTGGTTTGCTGCCATACTTAGATTCCCTCCTCATAAAATTTAATTCGTTGCACCTGCACGACAGCTCTTACGGAAAATTGTACACTCTCTCGGGTGTTTCTGTGTCACCCTTTTAAAAACCCGTTAAATCCGAAGATTTACGGGCCGTACAAGTCAATTTTCACCACTTTGTTATCCGCGCGTAGTCGGGGCGCAGATCTCCTGCTGTACACACCTATGCCGCAGACTATTCCGCTGCAACCCGCACAGGTATAGCGTACACAGGACACAGACTTAGTGGCTTGACTGCCGCCCGATTTCAAGAATCGGACAATCTCCGCGGAAAAACCGGTATTAACTGATACCGCAACCTCCCGCATCATCGTTTGTCTAGTGTCACAACAAATATATTTTAGCATAGTTATGCCGAAAAGTCAATGTTTTTATAAAAATTCCTCAAAAAAAAGTTTAAATAAATTTAACGAAATTTTATATTTGTTTTTGTGCATTTTTACTATCAAAAAGCCGTCCGGCAGATTTCGCTTTTTTAACGAATCCGCCGGACGGCTCTTATGTGTTTGTTTTATTCCGGGTTAATTAACAAGCACCTGCTTATCAGCTGCCGCCGAAAGCGGCGCCGCGCCCGACAATGAATCCCAGACAAAGCATTTTAACGTATAGCTTCCGGCTTGTATGCCGTCAAAGGCTATATCATTGAATGCAATTTGATTTTCTCCCGGTGACAGAAGCTTTGATTCCGTGATTACTCCTGCCATGACATCATTGCCGTCATAGATTGCAAGTGTTACCGCTGCCGATCTATCCGAAGCGGCATTATTGTTTATCGTTACCGTCACATCGCCGGACAATGCGTTATCAGAGAATGTCAGACCGTTGTCGACCATATTGCCGATCTCACAGTTAAAGCCTTCGCCGACAACAACCATAACCGAATCCTTTATCTCGCCTTTATCCGATATGATGCTTATTTCAGCCGTTCCCTCTGCCACAGCCGTGATTACACCGTTTTCATTTACAACAGCAGCGTTTGTGTTATCACTTATCCAGCCGAAGGAGCTTGCCTCCGACTTCATAGGAGTTACAGAGTATGCCACCATAAATACATCGTCTATTGATTTATTGACTCTCTTTTCCTCGAAGGAAACAACTTCCTCAAGCTCCTGCTCCTCGACCACAACGCTGCACTGCGAGCATATGCCTCCCGAAACCGTCACCGCGGCTATATTGGCTAAGCCGCCGCCCACCGCGCGGATCGTTCCGTTTGTATCCACGGTCGCAACGCTTTCGTCACTGCTGATCCATACAACGGCTTTATCTGCCGCGCTTACCGGAGTGATTTTCTTAGCCAGTGTTATTGATGCGCCCGGAGCCATTGTCAGCTCACCGCGGCTCAGAAGCATATCTGTCGGCACGGTGCCCGAGCTGTCCGCGGCTGTCGTTTTCATGCTTCTTAAAAGATTGCTTTCGAGCGACGCGTACATCGTGTGCGCCCAGCAGGTGCCCCACTGTCCCTGATCCTTAACCGAGCTTACAAGCCCCATTTCTCTGAGGTCATAGCTTGACGGGAATACCGCTCCATCCGTAAAGGTAACGCTGTTGGCGCCCGCCTTTGTTATGCTCGGCACGCTTCCCATGGCTTTTTCATTGTCTGACATAACGCTCATCTGACCGGCTTCTTCTTCGGCGCGGTCAACGTAATCAATATAAGCGTCATTTACCGGCAGACCCTTTTCTACAGCCTGCGAGAGCGTGTAAACCGTGTCGCTCTCATATTCTCTTTCCGCGTTATCAATTCCAGAGAACAACTGCTCAGAGGATAATGCGAGACCATTGTCTGTGAACGCCTTAATACAGAAATTTGCATTGTCAACGTCCTCTGTCAGGTCATACCATTCCTCACCGTCAGGTCCGTAGTAGCTTTCATCGGCGTTAGCTCTTGCTTTACTCGAATATCCGGATACAGGATATTCGCAGTATACATACGAGCACTCTCCCGGAGTGTCAAGCTTTACAACTACCGCAAAACGCGTTCCCGCTTTCAGGCTTACCGGGGTATTCAGATTGATCGTATGATAGCCTGAATTTTCTATCACACCCGACGCTGACGGTGTCCACAGCTTTGAAAGCGAAGCGCTGTCCTTATAATCCGTCACAATATATACATCATATGATGTGTTCTTGTGATAGGTATAGAAGGATACCGCCCTCAGATCCTCATCCTGCGAGAGTGTTTTACCATTTTCGGGGAATACGTTGGCAGCGTATGTGGTATCGTACCATCCGATATATCCCACCGCTCCGAGGGGGTCATACTGATAAATCTTGTTGTAATTGGAGTTCTTCTCCATTCCCGTTACAACCGCGTTTGAATCCATGCGTCCCATCTGCGCGTCATAATATGATATATAGAAATATCCTCCGTCTCCCGAATATTCGCCCCAGCTGTTTTTGCACAGGAACGCGCCGTTTCCGGGTGGCTGAACCTTAAAATTGGATTTTGAATAGTTATCGTCCCAGCCTACAATCGTAACGCAGTGTCCGCCGGAGCTGAGCTCTGTCGGGCTGTAATAGTTGAGCATCGTATCGTCAAAGTATTTCCAGTCTATATTAAACAGCGTGTACACCGCGCCGTATTCCATAAGCGCCGATTTTATTTCATCATTATCAAGAGGACCTTCCCTTGCGGGCAGCCATTCGACATTCTGAATGTGGTAATCCGCATCCTTCTCTTCATAGCTTGCCGCAGGGTTATTGTTGAACGCGGGATACTGGTCGTTTTCCTCTAAAACAGCGCCGTCCCAGCGCGCAAGATATGCCGTAGCCATCTGATGGTTTCCGCCGTAATTGGTCGTATCCCAGTCAAAGCCCAGTCCGTCGGTCGCAAAGCTGCTTGTGTTGGTTGCCATGTTCCATTCGGAGAAATCATATTCCCTGATCTCCTCTGTTTCCGTTACATCCACTATACATTCCGCGCTCAGTCTGTCAACCTCGGTTGTCGCGGTGATCACCGCCTGACCCGCCTTTAAGCCTGTGACCTTGCCTTCGCTGTCTACCTTCGCCACGCTCTCATCGGAGCTCGACCATACTATCGCGCGGTTTTTAGCCGACGCGGGAAGAAGCGTGGCAAGAAGCTGATACACACTGTCTTTTTCTATAGATACATACTCAGGTGTTATCATAAGCGCGTTAGGCTTATTGTCAGACGCTGTTGCAAAGCTTCTGATATAGCCCTTGCCTGTACCTGCCGCGTTTTCCGCAAACGCGTAGTAATAATATTCCGTATCGGGCGAAAGATTGGAAAGGGCGCAGACTTCGTCAGCATTTGTCAATACCGTGTACTTTGAGCCGCTGTTAAGCTTGCTCCAATAAACAAAGCCCCTCTCTATAACCTCACTGCCGCCGTCACTCTCAACCTTTGCCGAAATTGCCGCCGAGGTGGATGACGCTACCGACGCATCACCTGTCTGCACCGATGGGAGCTTAACGTCACCCTCAGGCAGCTGAACCCACAGTCCTACTATGCTTGTGCTTTCGGAAACGGTGACGGGAGTTCCCGGCTTGTAGCGCTTGCTCGTGTCATCGCCTACCTGCCAGCCTCTGAAGCGATAGCCCTCGCGCGGCTCCGGTTCCTCAAGCATAACCGTTCTGCTCTGCGCTCCGCCGCAAGCGTTATAATACTGGTTAAAGCTGACTGTTGTCGTGCTCTCTCCGTCCGCCGCCGTTTCGCTGACGGTAATATCTCTTGAGTATATTGCGTAAAAATCCGTATCGTCCGATATTCTTATTTCCCCTGATTGATATTCATTTTCAAGGGCGTGCTTGTTATCACGCCAGCCGACAGCAGTCCAGCCCTCAAGCGGTAGCGGCTCGGGCGCGGTTACGACTGCCTCACTTTCGTTATTCCAAAGCGTTCTGCTTACCGTGTCCTGCAAAACATTCTCACCGGAATAAAAGTTAGCTGTTATATCCTTCTTATATATCGCATACAACGTCGTATTCTCGGTCACTGTATACTCTGCAAGAGCCGTCTGCGCGTTCTTGTCTGTATTCCAGCCGACAAATTCAAAGCCCGCTTTTACAGCATCAGGCGTAAGGTCTGCATTTGCGCCTGACTCTAAAGTGTCATAGGCTTTTGTTGTCCTGCTGCCGCCGTTTGAACTATAATCATATGTCACCGAAACACTGTTATCCGGAACCTGTATTTCAGACCACAAGGCGGATGCAACAGCATTTCCGGTTAAATTTATTATTTCGCCGCTTTGGTAGCTTCTTGTCGGATCAGCGTTTACAGTCCAGCCCGTGAAGCTGTAGCCGCTTCTCTGCGGCGCCGCCGCCAGTGTGAATGGTATCTCCTGAGTATTGCCAAAGCCGTTCATATACTGCAAAGCTGTGTCGGGACGAATAGGGCCGTTCCCTTCGTTTATATCATATGACAGCGTGATAAAGCGCTTGTATACAGGATAGAAATATGTGTCGCCGCTTATTCTTACAGCTCCGCTCTTACAGCTTGCAGGCGCAGCCTCAGTGTCGCTTCTCCAACCGTCCGTTTCCCAGCCATCCTTTGATAAAGGCTCCGGCGCTGTGACTGCCGCTGTATCGGCATTATTATACAGCACCGCGTATTGTACGCTCTGCACATCATTTGCTTCATTCATAAACTGCGCCATGACGGTTTTTTTGAATATTGCATACAATGTCACGTCCTCAGTAACAATGTACTGCGTCATACCCTCTGTCGCATTTTTATCCGTATTCCAGCCGACAAACTCATATGTGTCCTTGTAAGCGTCGACGGATAAATCGGCTTTATCTCCTGAATTTACGCTCACCGACGCAGCTGCGGCAGTTATTGAGCTGCCGCCGTTTGCGCTGTAGTCATACGTTACCGTGTATGTAACCACCGTGTCCGACTCCCAGACTGCATAAGCAGTTATATTCTCCGATGACTTTATAACATCGCCCGGCTGATGCTTCTCTCCGTCCTTGCTTCCGATCGCCCATGACACAAATACATCCGCATCCTTGGACGGAGCTTCGGCAAAAGTAAACTCAACCTCGGATGTATTGCCCGCAGAATTGTAATACTGCTGTTTTGTCTCGCCTTTTATTTCACTGCC
>JBJEFT010000422.1:0-18331 GCA_051874315.1 Candidatus Ornithomonoglobus sp. | reverse complement strand
ATAATTAAGGTTGAAAACAGCCGGTATTTATGCTATAATTAAAATCAACAATCGGAAGGAAGTATTAATTATGAAGATTTCTATTATCGGTCTCGGACTTATAGGCGGCTCGATGGCAAGACGTCTCCGCGGCTTTCATGACTGCACAATAGCGGCTTATAACAGAACAAGGGAAAGTCTTGATCTTGCCCTTGCCGACGGCGCTATTGATGAGGCGTACAACACGCCCGGGGAAGCGATGGAGAACGCGGACCTTATAATTATGTGCCTTTATCCGCAGCTTAATATAGATTTTGTACGCGATAACGTTGACAGGCTCAAGCCCGGCGCGATCATCACAGATGTTACCGGAGTAAAGGGCTTTATCATCCGCGAAATGAAGAAAATCCTGCCGGATAATGTCGAATTTATCGGCGGTCATCCCATGGCGGGCAGAGAGGTCGGGGGATATAAAAGCTCAACCGACACATTATTCGATAACGCTCCGTATGTAATTACGCCTGATAAGGACAGCAGACCGGAAACAATAGAGCTTATAAGAGAAATGGCAAAGTACATAGGCTGCCGTGTTGTTACAACAACCTCACCGGATGAGCATGATTCCATTATCGCCTATACCTCACAGCTTATGCACATAGTAGCCGTCGCGCTCTGCGACAATCCGCTTCTTGAAAGGGCGGGAGCCTTCGCCGGAGGAAGTCTTCAGGATTGCACAAGGATAGCGGTTATAAACGAAAAAATGTGGAGCGAGCTTTTTGTTGAAAACAAGGAGCAGCTTGCTAAGCAGATTACGGAATTTCAGGACACGCTTGAACAGATGAAACAGGCAGCACTCAATGACGACCGTGAAACTCTTGAAAGAATTATGAAGCACGGTAAGGAACAGAAATTAAAATGGCTTACAAGGAGCTGATATAATATGCCGAGAACAGCACAGGAACAGGAGGGACTTTCCCTTCTCGGAAACAAAAAAACAGTATACAAAGACGATTACGCGCCCGAGGTTCTTGAAACCTTTATAAACAAGCACCCGGACAATGATTATATGGTGACCTTTAACTGTCCCGAATTTACAAGTCTTTGTCCTATCACAGGACAGCCGGATTTTGCGGAAATAAAAATCAATTACATTCCGGGTGAAAGAATGGTTGAATCGAAATCATTAAAGCTGTATCTTTTCAGCTTCCGAAACCGCGGCGACTTCCATGAGGACTGCGTAAATATAATTATGAAGGACCTCGTTAAGCTTATGGACCCAAAATATATTGAGGTCAAGGGCATATTCACGCCGCGCGGCGGTATCTCAATCTATCCGTTCGCAAACTACGGACGCAAGGGTACAAAATATGAGAAAATCGCGGAGGAGCGACTCTTTAATTCGCTCTCACTGCACTGATAATATAAGTAAGAGGTAACACAAGATGAAAAAAGCATTGGTTGTTTTATCAGGCGGTCAGGACAGCACCACCTGCCTTTACTGGGCTGCTGACAAGTTCGGTAAGGAAAATATTACAGCTGTCGGTTTTGATTACGGTCAGCGCCATAAAAAGGAGCTGGAGTGCGCGGCTGATATATGCAAAGAGGAGGGGATAAAATATGAGGTTATCCCGACACCGATTATAAATCAGCTTTCGGCAAACTCTCTTACCCGCGCCGATATTCCCGTTGAGGAAACAAAGCCGGAGGGCGCTCCGCCTAACACCTTCGTTGAGGGAAGAAATCTTCTCTTCCTCTCATATGCGGCAATTTACGCCAAAACCCACAGCATAACAGAGATCGTTACGGGCGTATGCGAAACGGACTTTTCGGGCTATCCCGACTGCCGCGACATATTTATTAAGTCGCTCAATGTTACGCTCAATCTTGCGATGGAATATAACTTTGTAATACACACACCGCTTATGTGGCTTAATAAATCCCAGACCTGGGAGCTTGCGGATAAGCTCGGTGTTCTCGATAAAATATATAACAAGACGCTTACCTGCTATAACGGCGTTATAGGCGAGGGGTGCGGACACTGTCCGGCATGCTTCTTAAGACGGCGCGGTTATGAGCAGTATATGGAGAAAAAGAAAAATGTATGAGGTAAAAAAGAGAATTGAGATTTCCGCCGCGCATCAGCTTAAGTTAAGCTATGAATCAAAATGCGAAAATCTCCACGGTCATAACTGGATCATTGATGTATATCTGCGCTCGGAAAAGCTTAACGAGGACGGAATGGTTATGGACTTCACCCATATCAAAAGACAGGTGCAGGACAAGTTTGACCATAAGGTTATAAATGACGTTGTAGACTTTAATCCGACAGCCGAAAACATGGCAAAATATATCTGTGACGCTCTTGCGCCATGCTGCTATCGGGTTGACGTTCAGGAAAGTATTGATAATATAGCTTCCTACATTAAATAGGCTCCGCCGCGAAAGGAGAAATACAAATGCTTATTTCCGAAATATTTGACAGTATCGACGGAGAGGGAATACGCGCCGGTCAGCTATGTACCTTTATAAGGGTTGTCGGCTGCAATCTGCGCTGCTCATACTGCGATTCGATGTACGCGGTAGAGCCGGAAAAATACAGCGATGTTAAACCAAAGGAAATGACCGTCAGCGAGATACTCTCATATGTGAACAGACGCTATAAGCGCGTGACTCTCACAGGCGGGGAGCCTCTGCTGTTTCCCGAATCAATAAAGCTTGTAAACAGCCTTTGTCAGCTGGGCTATGAGGTCAATATTGAAACAAACGGCTCATGCGATATAACCGCCTTCCGTGACCTTATAAGATGTAATGAAAATCTGTTTTTCACAATTGATTTCAAGCTACCTTCAAGCGGTGAGATGTACAATATGCGTCTTTCAAATTATGACGAGCTGCAGAAGCGTGATGTGTTAAAGTTCGTTATCGGCTCTCTTGAGGACGCCGAGATCGCCGCCTCATACGCGCATAACCTCATTGAAAAATACGGTGATGAGGCACCGTATATTTTCTGCGGTACGGTATTCGGCAAATATGAGCTTAAGGACGTTATTGATTTATTTATGAAGGACCCTGTTTTAAAGGATGTCCGCTTTCAGATTCAGATGCACAAAATCATCTGGGACCCTGACGCGAGGGGAGTATAAGCAAAGGAACGGAGGATTTTTATGAGACAGTGTATGGATTCGGACAATCTGCACCGCAGACTGAAAAAAATAATAGGACAGGTTCAGGCCATTGACCGTATGATTGACGAGGATATTCCGTGCGAGGATATTCTCGCGCAGATAAACGCCGCAAAATCCGCGCTTCATAAGGCAGGACAGATAGTCCTTGAGGGACATATAAAGCACTGTGTCCGCGACGGTCTTGTTCACGGCGATCCCGATAAAACCATTGAAAGCTTTACAAAGGCCGTTGAACGGTTTGCAAATATGAAATAAAATTCCGGCTGAAATTTCAGCCGGATATTTTTATTTTTGCTTTTTCCATTTCAACAGCAGCGCCGAATTTATAATTACAAATACCGAGCCGGCATTATGTACGAGCGCCCCGACCACCGGATTTAATATTCCTGTTATCGCAAGCACGATCGCTATAAAATTCAGCGTCATTGAAAAGCTGAGATTGCATTTTATTGTGAGCATCATCCGCTTTGCAAGCGCGAGCAGGTGAGGAAGCTCCTTTACCTCATCATCAACAAGCGCGATATCCGCCGCGTCTACAGCTATATCGCTGCCTACGCCGCCCATTGCGATCCCCACATCCGCCGCCTTAAGAGCCGGCGCGTCATTTATTCCGTCACCGACCATGCACACATGGGAATTATTTTTCTGATACTCCGCTATCTTTTTAAGCTTATCCTCCGGCAGACATTCCGAATATACCTCATCTATGCCCAGCTTTGCCGCAATGCTTTCCGCCGCGTTTTTATTATCGCCTGTCAGCAGCACAGGCTCTATGCCTAATTCCTTTATGCTTCGGAGCGTCTGCGCGCTTTCGGAGCGTAACGTATCGGATAACGCGATAAAGCCTGCCGCCGCTCTGTTGACTGCGACAAACACCACTGTACTGCCGTTATATTCCTCAGCCGCTGATATACAATATTCGCTGAGCGCGATATTCCTTTCTTTTAAAAGCTCCTTGTTTCCCGCAAGAACTTCATTGCCGTTTACCTCCGCTCTGACGCCCCTTCCGGGAAGCATTTCAAACTTTTCCGCTTTTATGTTTTCTGTTTTTACCTCCATATTATATGACTTTACGATTGCCTTTCCGATAGGATGCTCCGAAAGCTGCTCCGCGGCTGCCGCCACAGCGTAAATCTCGCTGTCACGAAAGCCATCAAATGTGCTTTTTACCGCCGTTACCTTCAGCACTCCGTATGTAAGAGTTCCGGTCTTGTCAAAGGTTATTTTTGATACCGCCGCAAGCCGTTCAAGAGCGTCCCCCTCTTTCACAAGAAAGCCGCGCTTTGCCGCGTTTCCTATTGCCGCCATAATGGCTGTGGGCGTTGCAAGCACAAGCGCGCACGGGCAGAATACGACAAGAATTGTTACAGCTCTTATTATTTCACCGGAAACTGCCCATGTAAGAGCCGCCGCGGTAAGCGCTATGACAACGATCCATGTCGCCCATCGGTCCGCAAGACCTACTATCTTTGCCTTTCCGGCATCCGCGGACTGCACAAGCCGTATCATTCTCTGGATCGAGCTGTCCTCTCCGACCTTTACCGCCTTCATTTCAAAAGCGCCGAACTGGTTCACTGTTCCGCTTGATACCTCATCTCCCTCGGCTTTGTCAACAGGAAGTGATTCGCCCGTCATAACAGCCTGGTTTACAGAGGTCTGACCTGAGATAATTATTCCGTCAACGGGAACCGTTTCCCCCGGAATAACCCGTATAATATCACCTACCTTAACGCTTTCGGCAGGAATAACCGTTTCTTTACCGTCTGAAATAACTCTTGCGGTCCGCGGCGTAAGATGCACAAGCTTTTCTATTCCCGCTCTTGCCCGCGCGACCGTCATATCCTCTAAAAGAGCGCCGAGCTGCATAATAAACGCGATTTCTCCCGCCGCAAAATCCTCATGTATTATAATTGAGGCGACAAGCGCGATCGACACAAGCACATCCGCCTTAATATCAAATTCAGTTATCAGCCCTATAACCGCTTCAAGCACGATCGGAAGTCCGCAGAGAATAACGGCGATCCATGCCGCGTCAAACGGAAGCGGACATCGCAGCATACTCAGCACCAGTGAAATTCCCGATATAACAAGAAATACAATATCACGCTTTACACCGCCAAGCTCAAGCGCCGCTTCAAGCTTATTAATAATATTTTTCATAACAGCCTCCTTACTTTTATACCCTATGGGGTATAGGTTTATTATACCATAGGGGGTATAGGTTAGTCAAGAGGTAAAAGAAAAATACCGGAATGAATTTCGTATGCGGGCAGCTACCATTCAGGCATAACAAGAAAATCGGCAATGTGGCGATGCCTTACGCCGTTTATATTTCCGTTTATCAGCTCCTCCGCTGAAACAACATACTTTGGATAATGGTCATTGATTGCAAGGAGATTTCCAAATTCACGCTCCTTTGTGCTGTTATCCGGCAGGCGAAAAGCAACCTGTATATAGATTTTTTCGCCGTTTTTCTCTCCTATAAAATCTATTTCGCGGCTGTCTAGCTTACCGACAGTAACACTGTAATCCCGGCGTTTCATCTCCAGAAAAACGATATTTTCAAAAATTCCCGATACAGCCGTTTCGTTATATCCAAGCATTGCATATTTAAGCGCATGATCACCAAGGTAGAATTTCTCGTTTGTTTTAAGCAGCGCTTTTCCGCGTACATCGTATCGCGGCACTCTGTATATAATAAATGCCTCCTCAAGATATTTAAGATAATTATATATTGTTTCAATATCGATGATTCTTTTCTCATTCTTAAAATATGCGCTGATTTTATTTGCGGAAAACGGATTGCCTATATTATCAAAGATGTATTTCATTATTTTTTCAAGAAGCGCGACATTTCTGATCTTATGCCGCGCGACAATATCCTTTAATATTGCGGATGAGGTTATGTCGTTTACTATGCGCATTGAATCATCATCAGAAAAATCTGCGATATACAATGACGGAAATCCTCCTATTCTTGCAAATCGGTTAAACATTTCATATTTATTTTCCGTATTTTTGTTCATGGCTTTATAAAAGTCAATGGTCTCCGCAAACGATAGGGTAAAAACCTGAATTTCGATATAACGTCCCGCTATATATGTTGCAAGCTCTCCCGATAACAGTGTGGAATTTGACCCTGTAATATAAACATCACAGTCAAAATCAACAAGAAAAGAATTTACAACCTTTTCCCAGCTTTCTACAAGCTGAATTTCATCGAGCATTATATACGCTCTTTTTCCCGGTAAAATGTGAGAGCTTACATAGCTGTAAAGCTGACTATCATTTGTTATATCCGCAAAGCGGTATGATTCAAAATTAATATATATTATTTGTTCGGGTGAAACACCCTTTTCAATAAAATCCCTTTGCAGCATTAAAAGCAGCTGAGATTTTCCTGAACGTCTCAGACCTGTTATTACTTTTATAAACGGCTTATCCACAAAAGGGTATATTTTTTTCAGGTATAATTCGCGTTTTACCATAATAATCACCTCTATGATATATTATACTCATAAAAAGTTAATATGTCAATATATTTTTTATGGTTATAACCTGATATTTAATAACATATTATTAATTATATATGCTTTTTACTAAGTTTTCTGTATTATCTCTGCCACTTAAACAGCAGCACGCCGCCGAGCATTAACGCGATACCGACATACTTTGTCCAGTCAAAGGCTATTTTTTCGCTGTCCATCCATCCGAAGGCGTCTATGAGCGCCGCCATTACAAGCTGCGCAATAAGTATTGTTGAGGTCGCTATTGTCGGGCTTAATCTGCTCATTGAATTCATTACCGTAAGCGTTATCACAAGTCCGAGAACGCCGCCGAAAAGATACAGCTTGTTTACCTCGCCGATCGCCCTTAAATTTCCGGTTCCCATGATCCACATTACGATCAGTGATAAAATAAACGCCGTTCCCTGAACATACATATTTGACTCATACATTCCTATCTTTTCTCCGAGCCTTGTGTTCATCACACCCTGCACGCTCATTGCCGCGCCCGATATGATCGCAAAAATAAATCCCATACAAACTCACCTCTCCTTTAGTTTTTCATATTTTTTTCTTTTTATTCATTATTACATAAATCATTGTTTACCCTGATTTCAAATACATAAATTTCAGCTTAAAAATCTGATTATAATGCGGTTCTGTTTTGATACAGCACCCATTAAAGCTGTTCTCTTTCCATCATAAGACGGCAGCGCTTTAATAAATAATACGGGCGCAAGCATGGAATTAACTGTAATTGTAATAAAAATGTAAACAAAATTTCTTGTAAAATAATCAAATAACTATTGAAATTGTAACAGAAATATGATAAAATATTAACATATAGAGTATGCAAATATTCAAAAAAGAACGGTCGAGGTTTTATTATAAACTTTTTTCAAAAAGGTCTTTACAAAAACAGCGTTATGTTGTATAATAAAAGAAAAACAAAACAAAACCAAAAAACCAAAAACAAAATAAACATGGAAGAGGGTAAAAATCATGTACAAGTCTGATTATGAAATCAAAAAAGAAATGTGCGAAATCGGCAGAAGAATTTACAATGACGGTTTCGTAGCCGCTAATGACGGTAACTTTTCCGTAAAAATCGACGAGAATACCTTTTATGTTACACCGACAGGCGTTTCAAAGGGCTTTATGACACCTGAAATGATCTGTAAGGTTGACGGCAAGGGTAACCTTAAAGAGGCAAACGGTCAGTGGAGACCGTCATCAGAGTTCAAGATGCACCTCAAGGTTTATCAGGAAAGACCGGACGTAAACGCGGTTGTTCATGCTCATCCGCCGATCGCGACCTCATTCGCTATCGCAGGTGTTTCGCTTGACAAGCTCATTATGCCGGAGGCTATTATCTTCCTCGGCGCTGTTCCGATAGCGCAGTACGGCACACCGTCAACAATGGAGATCCCCGAGTCGCTTACTCCGTATCTCCAGGACTATGACGCTATCCTTCTCGCTAACCACGGCGCTCTTACCTTCGGCTGCGACCTCAACACCGCGTTCTTCAGAATGGAGTCAACAGAGTTCTACGCTAAGCTCCTTATGTATTCAAGAATTATCGGCGGCGAAAAGGAAATTCCGTGCGGCGAGGTAAAGAAGCTTATCGACCTCAGAAAGCAGTTCGGTGTTCCGGGTAAGCACCCGTTAGAGAAGCTTTGTCCGGGATGCTTCGCAGGTGATGACACATGCGCAATGTCACCGACAGAGGCAAATGAAAAGTACGGCACAGAGTCAAGCGCTCATTATCACGGCTTCCAGCCGCTTCCTTCACAGGTATGCCCAACTCCGAAGAAGGAGTGCGGATGCACAGAAAAGGAAATCGAGAGCATTGTAGCCGAGGTTACAAAGAGAGTTCTTGAGCAGTACAACAAATAATTGAAACCGACAGGAAACGGAGCTGAAGCATTATGATGACTATTGATGATATGTTGTCACAGGTTGCACAAATCGTTGGCGCAGCTCCAGAGAATCAGCCCGATACAAAACCGCAGCTGTCAAAACCAGGGCCTGTACATAATGAATTGAAAATTGCTCCCGAAGCTGTCCCGTATTCTGAGGCAGCCTCGGGAAATATCCTC
The DNA here is from genome assembly GCA_051874315.1 of Candidatus Ornithomonoglobus sp. Classification (GTDB taxonomy): domain Bacteria; phylum Bacillota; class Clostridia; order UBA1381; family UBA1381; genus Ornithomonoglobus. The sequence goes on along the minus strand of JBJEFT010000422.1, from coordinate 9,562 downwards.
AGTATGAAACCGGCTCTCGGCTTAAAAACAGCAAAGGAAATCATATACTGCATTGAACGCGGCGCGGAAATGATGGGCGTTAATGCGGTGATCGCGGTAGCCGACGGCGGCGGAAAGCTTATAGCGCTTGAGGCTATGGACGATTCCCTTATCGCAAGCGTAAGAGCGGCGCAGGACAAGGCGTATACCGCGGCGGCTCTTAAAATGCCCACGCACAAGGCTCTTGAGGAATCGAGGGGCGGCGCGCTTGACGGGTATACAAACGGTAACGGAATACTGATGCTCGGCGGCGGTTATCCGATTGAATTTAACGGATATGTGATAGGCGGCATCGGAGTATCGGGAGGAACAAAGGATCAGGATATCGCGCTTGCAGAAACAGGCGTTGTGTATTTTGAAAAGAGAACAGAATCCTTAAAATAATAAATTTATTAGAAGGGGGCAAAGCAACGTGATAGATGAACAGAAAGTAAGCCGCATAGTCAAGGAAGTTCTTTCAACAATGGATTTATCCGCAATCAAGAAGCCGGCGCGCAAGCAGCTTGGCGTATTTGACACAATGGAAGAAGCTCTTGAGGCTGTAAACAAGGCTTATGTTCAATTCAGAAAATATAATAAGGCTCAGCGCGAGGCTATTATAAGCGAGATAAGAAAGCTCACTCACGCTGAGGCTGAAACAATGGCAAAGCTTGCCGTTGAAGATACAGGTATGGGCAACGTTTACCACAAGATTTTAAAGCATCATCTTGTGGCTGACAAGACGCTCGGCACAGAGGACCTCGACACAAGAGCCTTCTCGGGTGACGGCGGCCTTACGCTTGTAGAAATGGGACCGTACGGAATTATCGGCGCGATAACACCGTCAACAAACCCGAGCTGTACAGTTATCTGCAACAGTATATGTATGCTCGCGGGCGGCAACGGCGTGGTATTCAATCCGCATCCGCACGCAAAGAGAATATCGGCATATACCGTAGATATGGTAAACCGCGCTGTACTGGCAGCGGGCGGTCCTGAAAATATAGTTGCGACAGTAGCTAATCCGACAATAGAGAGCTCAAATATAATGGTAAACCATCCGTCGGTAAGAATGCTTGTTGCGACAGGCGGTCCGGGCGTTGTAAAGATGCTTCTTTCATCGGGAAAGAAAGCAATCGGCGCGGGCGCGGGCAATCCGCCGGTAATCGTTGATGAAACAGCGGACATCAAGAAGGCCGCAAAGGACATCATCGACGGCTGCACATTTGATAATAACCTTCCGTGTATCGCGGAAAAGGAGGTATTCGCCCTCAGCTCAATCGCTGACGAGCTTATACATTATATGCTTAAAAACGGCTGTTATATGCTCAGTGACGCTCAGATAAAGCAGCTTGAGGACGTAGTTCTCGTAACAACGAAGAACAAGGCAGGCAAGGAGGTCCGCACGATCAACAAGGACTGGGTCGGCAGAGACGCAAAGAAGATACTTGCCCAGATCGGTGTCGAGGCTTCGGACGATATAAGATGTATCATCTGTGAAACAGACTTCAATCAGGCGTTCGTTCAGACAGAGCTTATGATGCCTATTCTTCCGATAGTTCGTGTAGAAACCTTTGACGAGGCGGTTGAAATGGCGGTAAAGGCTGAGCACGGCAACAGACATACGGCTCACCTCCACTCAAAGAATGTTGATCATATGACTCAGTACGCTAAGGCTATTGAGACTACAATCTTCGTAAAGAACGCTCCGAGTTATGCCGGTATAGGCTTCAATGCTGAGGGCTGGACAACCTTCACTATTGCAGGTCCTACAGGTGAGGGTATCACATCACCGAGAAGCTTTACAAGACTCAGAAGATGTGTTCTTTCAGATGCTCTTTACATTATATAATTAAAAGGAGTGTTCAGAAATGGCTATAAATGAAAATGAAATTGCTGCATTGGTGCAGCAGGTATTAAGAGAAATGACAGGCGGCGCGCCCGCTCCGGCTCCGGCGCCCAGGAAATGCTCCGGCAGCTGCGGCGGCTCGTCAAACGGTGTTCCAAAGACCGCTCATGTTGCGGTTCTTACGGGACTTAAGCACTTTGACATCAAGGAATATCCTATTCCCGAGGTAGGCGATGACGATATCCTCGTCAAGGTTGAGGGCTGCGGCGTATGCGGTACGGACGCTCATGAATTTAAGGTTGACCCGTTCGGCCTTATCCCGGTCGCTCTCGGTCACGAGGGTACGGGCGAGATCGTCAAGATGGGCAAGAACGTCAAGGTCGACAGCGCCGGAAAGCCGGTAAAGGTAGGCGACAAGATCGTTACCTGTATGATATTCAAGGACAATCCGGACATCACAATGTTTGACCTCAACAAGAAGAATGTCGGCGGCGCGGATGTTTACGGACTTCTCCCGGACGATGACATTCATCTCAACGGCTGGTTCAGTGATTACATATTTATAAGAGGCGGTTCCTTCGGTTCAACCTTCTTCAATGTAAGCGATCTTGATCTTGATTCAAGAATACTCATTGAGCCGTGCGCGGTTCTTGTTCACGCGGTAGAGAGAGCAAAGCTCACAAACATTCTCAGATTCAATTCAAGAGTTGTTGTTCAGGGCTGCGGACCTATAGGTCTTATCTGTATCGCGGTACTGAGAACTATGGGTATTGAAACGATCGTTGCGGTTGACGGCAACCAGCAGAGACTTGACTTTGCAAAGCGCATGGGCGCGACAGAGACCGTTAACTTCATGAACCATAAGGGTATTGACGCGCTTTCGGACGCTGTTAAGGACGCGTTCGGCGGCTATCTCGCTGACTTCGCGTTCCAGTGCACAGGCTCACCGGTCGCTCACAGCAACATTTACCACTTCATCAGAAACGGCGGCGGACTTTGTGAGCTTGGCTTCTTCATCAACGGCGGCGACGCGACGATCAACCCGCATTTCGATTTGTGTTCAAAGGAAATCACGCTTGTAGGCTCATGGGTATACACATTAAGAGATTATGTAACGACCTTCGACTTCTTAAAGAGAGCTATCGGCATAGGACTTCCGATCAAGGAGCTTATCACTCATAAGTTTGCTCTTGAGGACATAAACGAGGCTCTTGAGACTAACCTCGCGCAGAAGGGTCTTAAGATCGCCATCGTAAATAAGTAATCATAACCGGAAGGAGAACATACCATGAATGACGCAATCGGAATAGTCGAAATGTTCGGCTTCGTAACTGCAATAACGGCAGCGGACGCGGCGGCAAAGGCTGCGGACGTAAAAATTATTGCGATTGATTCAAACAAGCCTGCAAATGCCGAGTCCGTAGAGGTTCCGCTTATCATGGCGATAAAAGTACAGGGTGAGGTTTCGGCAGTGAAGGCAGCTGTTGACGCGGCTGTGGAAGCTGCAAACACTGTTTCGGGAGTCATTTGCAGTCACGTTATTTCAGGTCCGACAGACGATGCTTTAAAGATGGCGCAGAGAATATCAGTCGGCCGTGACAGAGTCGGTCACATACCGATGAACGCATAAGGAGGAAAATTGCTATGCAGGCATTAGGATTACTTGAAACAAGAAGCCTTACCGGAGCAATAGACGCTACTGATGCGATGACAAAGGCGGCTGAGGTCAGTCTTGTCGGAACGGTGAAGATCGGTTCCGGACTTGTAAACGTAGTAGTAAAAGGTGAGGTAGCATCAGTAAGAGCGGCTATCGCGGCAGGCAGACTTGCAGCGGAAAAGGTCGGCGAGGTATATGCGGCGCATGTAATACCCCAGCCGGATGATTCGATCGCAGGTATACTTCCGTCATTCTATTAATAAAGGAGGAATTAACGATGACAGCGGATTTCTCAATTGGTTTAGTAGAAGTCAGCGGACTTGGTGATGCGATCATCATGCTTGATGATATGTGTAAGGCTGCGGACGTTGAATTCGTTGCAACCGAGAGAAGACTCGGCGGCAGACTTGTTACAATAGTTGTAAAGGGCGAGGTTTCAGCGGTAAAAGCGGCCGTAGATGCGGGCGTTGAAAGGGCAAAATCCTGCGGTACCTACAAGGCATCCAGGGTCATTCCGAGACCGCATGTAGAGGTTCTTCCGTATCTCCATCTCGATGAGGAAAAAGATATTGAGCCGAAATCCGAATCTGCGGGAACCCATGTGGGACCTGTCCGGGAGGATAACGAAAAGCCGGCAGCGGCAAGACGCGGCAGACCGAGAAAGAAGACTACAGAAGAAGCGAAATGATCCGAAAGGATAATTAAAACGAATTAAAGCGCGTTACGCTTTAAGATAAAAAAATATTAACTAAGTAAATTTAGGACATATGTCCGAAAAAATAGGAGGAAAATAAAATGGCAGTAGAAGCATTAGGTATGGTTGAGACAAGAGGTCTCGTAGCAGCAATCGAAGCAGCAGACGCAATGGTAAAGGCAGCTAATGTAACACTTATCGGCACAGAGAGAATCGGTTCAGGTCTCGTAACTGTTATGGTAAGAGGCGATGTAGGCGCAGTTCAGGCAGCTACAGACGCAGGTTCAGCAGCAGGCTCAAGACTCGGTGAGCTCGTATCAGTTCACGTTATTCCGCGTCCGCACGGCGATGTTGAAAAGATTTTGCCGTCACTTGACTAATTATTAATAGATAGAAGTTTTAACACAATAGCATATGTACGTCCTTGGGCGTACATATGCGTATCTATTACATAGGAGGGATACGCGGTGGCAACACTGGAAGAGCTTATAACCAATGCAGTTGTGGCTACTTTGAAGAAGAAGGAAGAGGAAGACGTTGTAAAAATCGGCGTTTCTGCCCGTCACGTTCACCTCAGCCGTAAGGATTGCGACGCGCTTTTCGGCGTGGGCTATGAGCTTCACAAGAAGAAGGAGCTTATGGGCGGTCAGTTCGCGGCAGAGGAATGCGTAACGATCGTCAGCCCGAATCTTCGTTCGATCGAGAATGTCAGAGTATTAGGCCCGTTAAGAAAAGAGAGCCAGGTAGAGATTTCAAGAACAGATACCTTCAAGCTTAAAAACAGTCCTCCGGTCCGTCCGTCAGGTCAGCTGAAGGGTTCGGCTCCTATGGCGCTTGTAGGCCCTAAGGGCAGCATTTATCTTAACGAGTGCTGTATTATAGCAAACAGACATATTCATTTACCGCCGTCACTTGCGGATAAGTACGGAGTAAAGGATAACGACCTCGTTGATGTTGAGGTTCAGACCGGCAAGCCGACACGTTTCTATGACGTTCAGGTTAGAGTACATGAAAGCTTTACGCCGGAAATGCACATCGACACCGATGACGCGAACGCCTGCGCGCTCAAAACAGGCGATATTATAAAGATACTTACAAAATAATTTTGTTGAATTTGAAAATTACTGTCTGCAATTTCCCGAATCGAGCGCAGAAATGACAGCATGGAACGGCATTTAAAAGGTTTTTGCAGGGTTATTCGGTGAATTGCAGAAAGGATTGATGGATATGATTTTAGGCAGAGTTTACGGAAGCGTAGTTTCTACTCACAAGCTCGGTTCGCTTGTGGGAAGCAAATTTATGCTTGTTCAGTGCATAGAGAACAATAAGCTGATAGACAAATATCTTGTCGCTGTTGACGGCGTGGGCGCCGGCATAGGCGAGGATGTTATAATAACGCAGGGCTCGGGAGCGAGAATGGGTATGAGAGATCAGAATGCCCCTGTGGATGCGCTGATAGTTGGAATTTTGGATGATAAGCAGGTTTAAGCCTGCTCTTAAATACATAAAGCTTATAGCATTACGGTGAATGGAGTGAAAAGCTATGAATTTGGAGGAGCTTCAAAAAATCGTATATGAAGCGGGAATAGTCGGCGCGGGCGGCGCGGGATTCCCGACGCATAGAAAGTTTTCGGAGAATGTTGAACAGATCGTTGTAAACGCAGCGGAATGTGAGCCGCTCATGATGGTTGACCATCATCTTCTTGAATGTCATCTCCGTGAATTGGTTGACACATTAAATCTTTTGTGCGATGTAATGGATGCAAAGGAAGCACTGATCGGTATCAAGGGCAAGAATATGCACCTTCTTGATGCCGGTATTGTCGCGTCACTTTCCGGCACAAGAGTAAAGATCAAGGAAATCCCCGACATATACCCCGCCGGTGATGAGGTTGTGCTCACCTATGAAACAACGGGAAAAATCATTCCCGAGGGCGCTATCCCGGTAATGGTGGGCGTTATGGTCATAAATGTTGAAACGGTATTCAATATTTATAAGGCGGTAAACGAAGCGACGCCGGTTATTGACAAGTATGTGACGATCGGCGGCGATGTTCCGCGCGATATTACCGTTAAGGCGCCTGTCGGCATGAAGATTTCAGAGCTTCTTGCGGCTGCGGGCTATCTTGATTTAAAGGATAAAGAGGTAATTAACGGCGGTCCTATGATGGGTAAGCTTGTTGATCTTGAAAACGATGTTGTTACAAAGACGACAAAGGGACTGCTTGTGTTCCCAAAGACACACGCTGTTATACAGCGTATCAAGATGCCGGTAAATATCGCGATAAAGCGTTCATCGGCAGCCTGCTGCGAATGTACAATGTGCTCGGATATATGTCCGAGATACCTGCTCGGATATAATCTTGAGGTACATAAAACGGTTCGCGCCGCGGGACACGGCGAGGTAAAAAACACTGAAGCATTTTTGCAGAACGCGCTCTGCTGCGGCTGCGGAGTATGCTCGGTCATAGCCTGTCAGCAGGGAATATTCCCGTCAAAGGTTTCAATGGAGATTAAGGGACTTCTCGGCAAGCACGGTCTGCGCCGTCAGAATAACATTCAGCCTGAGCATGTTCGCCCCGAACGCGCGTCAAGACTGGTATCGTCAAATAAGCTTATAGACCGTCTCGGCATCAGAAGATATGTAAAGAACAAGGTTGAGAAGGTAGACACCGTATTCAACCCGAATGCGGTATATATAGAGTTAAAGCAGCATGTCGGTAAGCCTGCGTCGGCAACCGTAAAGCCGGGCGACAGAGTTACAAGAGGTCAGGTCGTAGCCGCGACAGACTACAAGGACCTCGGAACATGTATGCACGCAAGCATTGACGGTACTGTACAGGCAGTTACAGACAGATTTGTAATAATCGGAAAGTAAGGGTGAACACGAATGAACGCAATAGGATTAGTTGAATGTAAAAACGTATCAAAGGGTATCGTGGTAACGGATGAAATGCTCAAGAGCGCGGGTATAACGCTCCTTTCATCAGGCGCTGTATGTCCGGGTAAATATGTGACAATAGTCGGCGGAGAGCTTTCAGCAATTCATGCATCGGTTGACCGCGCAAAGGTTATTGCAGAGGACGGAATTATTGATACATTTGTAATAGGTAATCTCGGAAAGAACGTGCTTGAAGCGGTAAGCGGCGTAGTCGAGGTTTCAAGAAAGAGAGCCTTGGGCATAATCGAGACCTTCACGGCCGCAAGCGCGATCGAAGCGGCAGACGCGGCGGTTAAGTCGGGTTATATAGAGCTCATCGAGGTAAGGATCGCGCGCGGTATGGGCGGCAAGTGCTTTGTAACGCTCACAGGCGATGTGAGCGATGTAAGAGCCGCGGTTGACGCGGGCGCTGCATTGGCAGCAGAGGGCGGTGTGCTTATTAACACCGAAGTAATAGCAAATCCGCACGAGGAGCTGTGGGATTCAATACTGTAAATTATGAAATTATAGAAATGCGCTGTTAAAGCTCGAGCCGAACAGCGCATTTTTTCATATTGTGTTAATTTCCGAAATCGCGTACAGCGGAAGATTAACAAGCCAATCTTCTTTTTTATAATCCGCCATAGAAGCGCGGATACAGAAATCAGGGTTATATTTTCCGTTATAGGTTTTAAGACTTTTTGCCATCAGATTAGTTTCCGCCTTGACTTCAACAGGAATTACCGCTTCACCGTTATCAATAAGAAAATCAATTTCACAGGAATTGCGTTCATTGGTATAGTAATAAACAGAAAGCTCAGAGATTGCTGCAAGCTGCTGTAAAACGTACTGTTCCGTAAGCGCTCCCTTAAATTCAATAAATAAATCATTGCCGTCAAGCAATGTACTCTGCCTTAAGCCTGTCATACATCCGAGCAGACCCACGTCAAGAAGAAACAGCTTGAAGGCTTTTAAATCCTCATACGCCTTAAGCGGCAGATTCGGCTTTGTAATTCTGCTGACCTTATGAACAAGACCGCAGTCGGAAAGCCACATTATAGCGGCTTCATATTCCTTCGCCCTTGCGCCTTCGCGTACAAGTCCGTAAATAAATTTTTTATTTTCCTTTGCAAGCTGTGACGGAATACTGTTCCAGAGCATTCGTATTCTCGGAACAATTTCGTTGGGAGCATGCTTTGAAAAATCCTGCTCATACGCGTCAAGAATACGTCTTTGGATATTCCGAACTTCATTAAAATCACGTTCCTCCGCAAATTCAAGAACCGCCTCGGGCATACCTCCAACAAAATAATAATATTTTAACGCGTCAATGTAGGTCTGTCTGAAGCTCGTTATCATATCAAAATCCTGTTCATCAAGCAGTGATGCAAACCGCTCATTGCCGGTCGCCATCAGAAATTCCTTGAATGATAACGGATAAAGCCTGAGAAATTCCACCTTACCCACGGGAAAGGATGTTCCCTCATGCAGCGCGATACCTAATAATGATCCCGCGCATATTATGTTATACTGCGGAGCATTTTCATAAAAATATTTCAGACTTGAAAGCGCTTTAGGAACCTCCTGAACCTCATCAAAGATGATCAGGGTATTCTCCGGATCAATCTTTCTTCCCGCGTACAGCTCCAGACCGAGAATGATCCTGTCAATGTTCAGATCAACGGAAAACAGCTCAGACATCTGACGGTTTGAATCAAAGTTAATATAGACTGTATTGTCATACGCTTCTTTTCCGAACTCTTTCATGAGCCATGTTTTTCCCACCTGACGCGCGCCCTCAATAATCAGCGGCTTGCGGTTCCTCTTGTTTTTCCATTTGTATAATTCCAAAATAGCGTAACGGTACATGATCAATCACCCCTTTAATCATATTATAGCACCTTATAACAAAAAATGCAACGAATTTTTGTTATACATCACATTTTTTACAGCGAATTTTTGTTTATTCGCTTGACATACCGATAATTATTCCTATAGCTCTGTTTTTAAGCGGATGGGGCAGTTGACGGAAACGGGCGATTAGTTCAGCTTCATCATCAGAAAGCGTATCATTTATAAAATATGTTATATTAGTTCTGTCTAACAAGTAATCGGCAGAAACATTGAAAATATCGCACATTTTCAAAAGTATATCTACACTTGGAAAGGATTTACCGTTTTCATATGCGCTTATGGTTTCCTGAGAAATACCCAGCTTCATTGAAAGAGCAAGCTGGCTCATTTTTCGTTCGGTCCTTATTTTATGAAGATTTTTCATTATTAAAGCTCCTTAACATATTATATAAATAATTATAGATAATATACTTGTATTTTTCAGAAAAACAAGTTATAATATAATAAATGTAATTTGTATAAAGGAGAAAAGCATGAAATTATTGATATTAGGTTCAAGAAGTATAACAG
>JBJEFT010000421.1:0-4399 GCA_051874315.1 Candidatus Ornithomonoglobus sp. | reverse complement strand
ATCATATTTCACAATAAGCTCCGACACACCGCCGGGCGCAATACCTGTTACCGTTAAGAATATGCGTAACCCGGAGGGCTATACAATACAGAACGGAACCTTCGCCACATTCGTAAACACATGGCGCGAACAACAGCCGATTGCCGCGGAATCCGACCTCATGCTGCTGCAATATACGGATGAAACAAAATCTGAGCAATACGGTAAAAACGTGACAGATACCGATAATATATGGCGCTTTGACCCATTCCACACAAAATGCTATGAGGAAACAAAGGAAAGCGGCGGTTTTCTCAAATCATACGGAATTTCCACAGGTGATAACTTTATACCAAACTCTGAAATGAGCGCGGTAAAGCATCCCACAGGCAGTGAGCCTTCCGATGATAACTTTTATAAATACACCGCCTGCAATCTCGGCAACTTCGGTGTTACAACACGCTATATTATCCATGTAAAAAACACCTCCGACACAGCGCGGACCTTCTGCTTTACCATGAAGTCTATCGCGGGACAGGTTTACCGCTATTTACAGACCTCCGCTGATGGGAACGTTATAACGGATGACGGTGGTACATATATTATGAAGAAATTTGATTCCGATCCTGCGGAGGACCCCGAATCGGAAACGGATCCCAAGGAAAGACTTGAGCCTGAGGAATACGGAGACACACTGTCATTTAATATAGACGCAGAGAACGAAAACACAATCACTGTTGAGGTTACAAACCTCACAGGCTGTACCGCGCCTATGCACAACACCTTTTCGGTTGATTAAATCTATAATAAAAGCCGGACGCCAAATTGACGTCCGGTTATTTTATTGCCTTATATTATTCAGCTGTGAATGAAGCTGCTGTAAAGCGTGCTTTTGTTCCTGCACCGTAGATATAATAGGTCTTGCCTGCCTCCACACTTGCTGAAACACTACCATCAACCTTTATCTCCGTCTCGCCGTCAGCGGGTGTCGGATTGGGATTTGTGAATATATCAAGAGCAGTTTCATCCTGCTTTCCGCCTTCTTCAATAAAGTATACAGTCTTGGCAGCACCAAGGTCTATAAAGCTTATTGTAAGTGTGCCGTTTGCTGACGCTACATACTTAAGCGCTGTTCCTGTTGCTACACCGTCTGACAGCTTACCACTGTCACCGCTCGAAATATACTTACCGTTTGTAGCTGTATTCGTGAACAGTGTTGTAAGTCCTGCAATAAGCTCTGTACCTGCCTCGCAACCATTATCAGCTGATGATACAGTCCATGATAAACTATCCGCAGGTGTATCACTGTCTTCATCGCCGCCTGTTGTTGTACCGGCCTCAAATGCTACGCCGCAGAAACGACCCTTTGAGCCTGCTACATATACATAATAACTTTCACCTGCTTTTACGTCAAACGAAAATGCTATCGGTGCGTCAGGTCCGATTGTGCCTGCCGCTTCAATATCAGCCTTCTTATCACCGTCCTGACCAACGCATATTGTCTTACTGCTTGCTACAGTGTCAAAATATACCGTAAGTATGCCGTTTGCTGATGCTGTGTACTTTATAGCTGTCGGCTTTGCCGGATCAACCGTTGTTCCGCTCCAGCTTCCGTTTGCCGTTGTTGCCGAAACATATCCCGTAAACAGAACACCGCCGATAAGCTTTGTCGTCGGAGTCGTATCATCCGCCGATACCGTGAAATCCGCATAAACCGGAACCGCGCCTTCATCTGTACCGAATACAAGTGAAAGTCCGTTTCCCAAGTCCTGACCGGCTACATAGTTTTCTTCCGATGATGCCTTCCATATCATCTTAGCCTCTGCTGCCGGGTCAACACCCTCAACATCTCCCGGCTCCTCAGGTGCTGCTTCTGTCTCTGTCGGATCTTCAGGCGCCGTTTCTGTTGATGTCGGTTCCTCAGGTGCTGTTTCTGCTGCCGCAACCGGCTTCATGCTGCCAATTGAATCCCAATACATTGTCTTTGTATTGCCTTCAGTTACCGCCGCTGTCGCTTCCTCAACCGGAACCTCTGTTATTGCAACGCCCTTTAATGTACCGTCATCATTGTATTCTGCAACAATCTTAGTGCACTTTTCATCTGACTGTGCCGGATCATTCGTCGGTGCCGGATCATTCGTCGGTGCCGGATCATTTGTCGGTGCCGGATCATTCGTCGGTGCCGGATCATTTGTCGGTGCCGGTGCTGTTTCTGTCGGTGCCGGATCATTCGTCGGTGCCGGAGGTGTCGGTACATCGCCGCTTGCGATCTTTGCTACCTCGCCTAAAAGATATTCACCGATCTTTGTACCAAGATAAGCTGTGTAATGGTTATGGTCAAGATACCAGCTCTGAACCATTTCAAGAACTGTTGTAAATTCTGTACCGTATTCTGCGTTATATGCAGCTACATCATCAAGAGTGAGTGTGTTCATCCAATCCTCACCCCACTGACCTAATTCAATAAGGTTAAGATTTTCTTCTGATGCGATCTGTCTTAATACATTGTTTCTTGCGCCGTCGCCGCGGTTATTCGTGAACTTGCCTGTTGCGGCATCATAATCTCCTTCAAGCGCGGTTCCTACAGGACCGTCCGGTGTTGCTGTTACGATAACCGGAATACCGCCTCTCTGGATAATACCCTCAACATAGTAATACTTCATCAATGTGTAGTATGCAGCTGCCTCGCCTGTTTCCTTTGAGTTGATACCCATGTTAACAGTTACATAGTCACCCGGACATACACTGAGAAGAACAGCTTCCACTCTGCCCTGGTTGTAGAAGTTTACAGAGTCACGTCCTGCCATACCGTTGTTTGAGAAACCGCTGAAGCAATCCGGAACAGTTACATAACCGTTTGATACGCAGTTACCCCATGAGCAGGCGCCGCTTGCTGTATTATTTGTTGTTGAGTCACCTATTGCATAAACCATCGGTTTTGTAAGCGGTGACTTTGCCGCTGCCTGTGAAATTGCAAGTGTCGTTACTGTTGAAGCTGCAGGGAATGTAAGGTCAAGTACTCCGTCACATACCGCAACGCTGAAGGTTGAGCCTGACTTTGAAATTCCTGTTATAGCTGTAACTGTATCTACAACCTCCGATGTGATCGAATCGGCTGTTGTGTCCACTGTTATAACGTAGTTGCCATTCGGCACCTTTGCCTTGAAAGTATATGCCGCTGTTCCCTTAACATCACTTGCCTCGTTTGTAACTGCCGATGTATCCGCAAAGCCATAGCCAAGCTTATCGGTATATGCATCACCTGCTGTTACCTGAGTATAGCTGTCATCTGAAGGCTCATCTGAACCAAATGCGAAGCTCAGACCATGGATATTAACCTTAACTCTTGATGTAAGTGTTTCAGCTTCATCACCTTCACCTACAACAGAAGTTGCCTTTATATAAACAATCTTCGATGCCGCGCCGGCTTCAACCGTCAGCACACCTGTTTCTTCATTAAATATAATGCCTCTTGCATTTGTGACCTTCTCACCTGAAGCATCTACCATTTCATATGTTACCGCTGCATCAAGCTTTTCACCGTCCTTGTTTCTCGGCTCTGCAGCAAATGTACCTGTTACAGCTTCACCGCCTTCAAACGGAATAGTAAAGCTTGATACTGACGATGTGAATGCTATCGCATTACCTGTTGTCGACAATGCAATTTCCTTTTCAGCTCTTGTTGAACCATATGCAGCAACAACCGTAATTGTACCTGCTCCGGCTTCATTTGTTACAGAGAGGGTCGCTCCCTGAGCACCGTTACCGATCAAGTCTATTCCCGCATAATCATCTGCAAGTGACCATGTTACCGCGCCTGACATATTATATCCGTCTGTATCCTTTAATACAGCTGATAAATCAGCGGTTGCAGGCGTTTCATTCTCAGGAACCTGGATTGTCTCTGCATCGGTATTTATTGTCATGCTTGCAGCTGTCGGATAATAAATTCTGAAGCTTGCAAGATCCAAAGGATATGTACCCTGGAAACAGAAATACTTCTGTGTATTTGATGCAGTCGCCAATAAAGGCTCGTCTGATGTTTCACCTACCAAAGCTCCGTCATTATCATAAACCTTTGCCCAGTATGTTCCTGCGCTTTCGTCCGCTGAAACAACTATTCTGTACCAATCTGTCGCGTTTATGCCATTAATTGACTGTGTTCCTATTGTCAAGGCTCCGCTGCCATATGAGCAGGTCCAGCTCGGATCATTTGTGCCGTTGTTCGGTGTATTGTTATAATGACCGAATGCCATAGCGCCGCCTGTAAACCTTACTTGCATATCAACTATGTACTGTGATGACTGTTCAGCAAGCTGATACAGCGGTACCGCGCTTCCGCTTCCGCCGTTTATGGCAAAGCGGAGATATTTTGTACCATCTCCATCCTGCTGCAGCGACAATGATCTTGTAGCGTTTG
>JBJEFT010000420.1:0-4406 GCA_051874315.1 Candidatus Ornithomonoglobus sp. | reverse complement strand
AATATGTTATGTGCTTTTTCCCGCTTATCGGTGTAATTATAGGCGCGGTTGTTTACATTGCAGGAAGGCTTATGCTTGCCCGCAATGCAGGCGCGCTTCTGTTTGCGGCGGTTATGAGTGTGATTCCGATTGTGATTACAGGCGGAATACATATGGACGGGTTTATTGATACGGCGGACGCTTTATCCTCATACGGCGATAAGGAGAAGAAGCTTGAGATCATGAAGGACCCCCATACGGGAGCCTTTGCGATAATATGGACGGCGGTGTATTTTATACTCGGTCTTGGCTTGTGGAGCGCCGTAAAAATATCGGATATTCCGATAATTGCAATCGGATATGCGTTGTCAAGAACGCTCAGCGGTCTTTCCGTGGTGTGCTTTAAAACCGCAAAGGGCACGGGTCTTGCATATATGTTCAATGAGACGGCGCAGAAAAAGCGAGTAAGAGCCGCGCTTGCGGTATGGCTTGTAATTGAGGCGGCTGCGCTTATTGTTGTCGGTGTAAAATACGCGGCGGCAGCAGCAATAGCGGCTGTTGCTGCTTTTATATGTCATTACTATGTATGCCGTAAGCGCTTCGGAGGAATAACAGGCGATCTTGCAGGCTTTTTTCTGCAGATATGTGAGCTTGCGATGCTTGCGGCGGCGGTAATAGTTTAAACGGAGAATGTTCATGAAATATAAACACGGCGGGAACGCCTTTGAATACGGAAAAGGAATATTGGATTTTTCGGCAAATATTAATCCTCTCGGAACGCCGCAGACTGTAAAGGATGCTATTATATCAGCGCTGGATAATATATCGGAATATCCTGATTATAAATGCGCGCGGCTGCGGGAGAAAATCGCGGAGCGCGAGGGTGTGCCGTCTGAATATATAATATGCGGCAACGGCGCGGCGGAGCTTATATACAGCCTTGTATATGCGGTAAAACCAAAAAGAGCGGTTGTGAATAAGCCGACTTTTGCAGAGTATGCGGACGCGGTTCGCGCAGCGGACGGGATTATTTCAGAGGAGGACGGAGAAATTGAGTTTATCTGCAATCCCAACAATCCCACGGGCGCGCTGACGGAAAGGGCGGAAATAATACAAAGGCTTGAAACTACGGACAGGCTTATTGTTGTGGATGAATGCTTCAATGATTTTCTTGACGAGCCGGAAAAATATTCATGCGTCAGGCTGCTTTCCGAATACAAAAGACTTGTCATATTAAGGTCTTTTACCAAGATGTACGCTATGCCGGGAATAAGGCTGGGGTATCTTATGACCTCCGACACGGAGCTCATTGAGAAGATATACAAATCGCGTCAGCCGTGGAGCGTTTCGGCCTTGGCGCAGGCGGCAGGTCTTGCGGCTTGCAGGGACAGAGAAACGCCGGTAAAAACAAGAGAATACATAAGAAAAGAAAAGGCATATTTTGAGAGGGAGCTTGAAAGGCTCGGAATTGAGTATATAAAGCCATCGGCAAATTTTATATTCTTTAAAAGTATACCGGGACTGCAAGCGCGGCTGCTTGAAAAAAATATTCTTATCCGTGACTGCTCCGATTATGACGGACTTAATGAGGGCAGCTACAGAATAGGCATAAAAAAGCATGAGGATAACAAAAGGCTTATAAAGGCTCTGGAGGAGGCAATAGAATGGCAAGGGCGATAATGATACAGGGCACGATGTCCGGCGCGGGAAAAAGTCTTATTGCCGGAGCGCTGTGCAGAATATTTACGCAGGACGGTTACAAAACAGCGCCGTTTAAATCGCAGAATATGGCTCTCAACTCCTTTGTGACTGCGGACGGCTTTGAGATGGGACGCGCGCAGGTAATGCAGGCGGAGGCGGCAATGAGGGAGCCGGATGTCAGGATGAACCCTATACTTTTAAAGCCTACAAGCGATGTCGGTTCACAGGTTATTATAAACGGGGAGCCGATAGGGAATATGCCCGCAAAGGAATATTTTAAGAAAAAGGCCGAATTTATTCCGCAGATAATGGAGGCGTATAATTCATTGTCTGAGGAAAATGATATAATAGTAATTGAGGGCGCGGGAAGTCCGGCGGAAATAAATCTGAAAACGAATGACATTGTAAATATGGGTATGGCAAAGCTTGCAAAATCACCTGTGCTGCTTGTGGGCGATATAGACCACGGCGGCGTGTTCGCGCAGCTTTACGGCACGATCGCGCTGCTTGAAAAGCGGGAGCAGGAAATCACAAAGGGCCTTATAATAAACAAATTCCGCGGCGATGTGTCGATATTGCAGAATGGGCTTGATATGCTTTATGATCTGACAAAGAAGCCTGTTCTGGGCGTGGTGCCATATACGAATGCAGATATTGACGACGAGGATTCGCTGACGGAGCGTTTTAACCAAAGGGACATAAAAGCAGGAGCTGACATAGCGGTTATAAGGCTACCAAGAATATCAAACTTTACGGATTTTACTCCGTTTGAATGCGCTCCGGGCGCGTCGCTGAGGTATGTAAGCCGCGCGCATGAGCTTGGGGAGCCTGATCTGATAATCCTTCCGGGGACAAAGAACACTATGGGAGATTTGAAGTGGCTGAGGGAAAGCGGACTTGAAGCCGCAATATGCCGCAGAGCCGGTAAGGACACGCCGGTAATAGGAATATGCGGCGGCTACCAGATGCTTGGAAAGACGATAAGCGACCCGGAAAATACCGAGAGCGGCGGAAGTATACGCGGAATGGGACTGCTTGATGCCGAAACGGTTTTCAGAAGCGGGAAAACCACAACCAGAGTATCGGGAAAAATAACAGGCGCCGGCGGGATATTTGAGGCGCTCAACGGCATACGCATAGGCGGCTATGAAATACACATGGGAGATACCGCGGTAAACGGCGCGCCGCTTGCGGAAATAAAGGATAACAACGGAAATATAAAGTCTGACGGCTCGTGCTGCGGAAATGTATACGGAACCTATGTTCACGGAATTTTCGATAATGAGGCAGTGGTTAAGACGATAATCGGCGCGCTTATGGAGCGCAAGGGACTTGCCCCCTCGGATCTTGCGACCTTTAATATAAAGGAATACAAGGAGCGGCAGTATGATATACTTGCCGATGCGGTGAGGAACAGCCTTGACATGAGGGCGGTTTATGATATAATAGAAAAAGGAATAATATAAAAAAGGAAGTCAGGAAAAATGATACACAGACCAAGAAGATTGAGAACAACGCCGGAGCTGCGGGGCATGGTACGGGAAACACGAGTGAGCGCGGATTCGCTCATTTACCCCATGTTCGTAACGGAAGGTAAGAATATAAAAGAGGAAATTGAAACCATGCCGGGACAGTACCGATGGAGTATTGACCGCATGGGGGAGATATTACAGCAAATGCTTGACGCGGGAGTAAAGTCCGTTATGCTGTTCGGAATACCGGAGCATAAGGATGAATGCGGAAGCGAGGCATACAGCGACAGCGGCATTATTCAGCGCGCGCTGAGATACGCAAAGGAGAATTATCCGCAGCTTTATTATATAACCGATGTGTGTATGTGTGAGTACACCTCGCACGGACACTGCGGAATACTTGACGGCGATTATGTGGATAATGATAAGACACTTGAAATGCTTGCAAAAATCGCGGTATCACACGCAAAGGCGGGCGCGGATATGGTGGCGCCGTCGGACATGATGGACGGGCATATTGAGGCTCTGCGCAAGGCTCTTGACAAAAACGGATTTATAAATGTTCCGATTATGGCATATTCGGTAAAATACGCTTCAGCGTTTTACGGACCGTTCCGTGACGCGGCAGGCTCGGCACCGGCGTTCGGTGACAGAAAGAGCTATCAGATGGACCCGCATAATATCCGTGAGGCAATAATTGAAGCGGAGCTTGATTATGAGGAGGGCGCGGACATTCTTATGGTAAAGCCGGGTATGGCATATCTTGATGTTCTGCGAGAGGTAAAAGCGCGCTTTAACAAGCCCGTGGCGCTTTATTCAGTAAGCGGTGAATATTCAATGATAAAGGCGGGCGCAAGTCTGGGATACATAGACGAAAAGAAAATGATATGTGAGTCCGCAATATGTATGTACAGAGCAGGCGCGGATATACTTATAACCTACTTTGCAAAGGAGATCGCGGAGTATATAAAGGAAGGACTGATAGGCTGATGAGGACTGAGATTTCTGAAAAGCTTTTTGAAAGGGCGGTCAAGGTTATGCCGGGCGGCGTAAATTCACCTGTCCGCGCCTTCGGCTCGGTGGGCGGCTCGCCGAGATTTATTGAGCGCGCAAAGGGCGCAAGGCTTTATGATATAGACGGAAACGAATATACGGATTATATCGGCTCATGGGGTCCTATGATTCTCGGCCACAATGATGAACGCGTGATTGAGGCTGTTATAAGGCAGATGGAGAACGGTCTCAGCTTCGGCG
>JBJEFT010000419.1:0-4408 GCA_051874315.1 Candidatus Ornithomonoglobus sp. | reverse complement strand
ATTTTTGCATATTTTCGAATGAAATTTATTGACAAAATTTCATCATTGTTATATAATGGTAATATGAATTTTAAATTCATATTAAAATTTAATTTAATGAGAGGAGGTATGTGCTCTGGAAAATAAAATGTATGTTGAATTACCAAAGTTCACAGGCAGAAACGTTCCCGTAACAGAGATTGCGAAAGCGATCGGCAAGGATCCACAATATGTCCGCGTAGGCTTGCAGCAGGGAATACTAAAGTTTGGTTATGCAATGAAGATGGGCAATTCAAAGGAATACAGCTATTATTGTCCGGACCGTAAGGTCTGGGAGGAAACGGGCTATTTTCGTTCGACCGAGTAATCTGAAAATGAATAAAAAAGGGGTAAAAAAGTAATTTAGCAAGCACAGGAAGTGTGTGAACACTTCCGACAGCAGAATTTCCAATTCTGACCGGTTTTGCTGCACAAAACTATAAAAAAAGAGGTGATTTTCACGGGAAAAAGAAAGAGAAATATTGCAATTAAATTCTATGTCAGTCCGGAGGAAAACGAGCGTATTATAAAGAATATGGAGCTTGTCGGAATGACAAATAAGAGTGATTTTATAAGAACGCTTGCACAGTTCGGAAGATGCTTTCGTGTTGATACCTCCGGATTTGATAAGCTGATACAAGAGGTCAATAAGATTGGCGTAAATGTTAATCAGATCGCACATAAGGCCAATGCAGTCGGAATTGTCACACCGGATGACATACAGCGTACCCAAAGATGGTTGAAAAACATATGGCAGTTGTTAAGACGAAACCTATCAAAACTAATATCCGTGGATCGTTAGACTATATCGGCAATCCCGATAAAACCGACGGCAAGCTGCTCATAAGCTCTTACGGATGCAGCTACGAAACAGCCGACCTGCAATTTGCGCTTGAGCTTGACAATCAGACAATGCGCAAGGGTGATACAATCGCAAGGCATATGATACAGTCATTCTCACCAGAAGATAAGCTTACACCGGAACAGGCTCACGAAATCGGAAAGAAATGGGCGGATAAGATTCTCGGCGGCAAGTATCAATATGTAATCAGTACGCACATTGACAAGCAGCATATCCATAATCATATAATCTTTAATGCTGTCAGTTTTGCGGATCATAAGAAGTATGTTTCTAATAAATATACATACCGTAAAATGCGTGAATACAGTGACGAACTATGCCGTGAATATGGTTTATCTGTGATTGATAATCCAAAGAAGAATGTCAGATATAAAAATACAAATAAGGGTAAGAAATATTACAGTCATAAAGACAGGCTTTGTGCTGATATGGACAGCGTAATTCAGGTAGTGGATACCTTTGAGGATTTTCTGAATGAAATGTGCCGAATGGGTTATGAAATAAAAACAGAGAAGCTTGCTTTTTGTCACAAGGAGTGGAAGAAATACGTTCGTGTTTCTTCCCTCGGTGGTGATTATTCGGTTGCAGCTATAAAGGAGCGGCTTATAACCAAACGTCCGGCAATTCCGAAGAGATTAATAAAGAATGGAAGAAATATTGAACTGATTATTAATATAAGCGAAAATATTAAATGCCTGACCTCTCCGGCGTACGCGCATTGGGCAGCTCTGCATAATCTTAAAGAAATGTCAAAGACACTGAATTATCTAATTGAGCATGACATAACTTCTTTTGAGGAACTTGATGCAAAAATCAACGATTTGCACGATAAGAAAAATGCTGATTTACAAAAGCTTAAGCAGCTTCATGCGGATATAAAAGACAACAAAGAAAAAATGACAGTTTTAGAGGGCTATGAAAGCACAAAGCCGATCGCGGCTGAATATGATAAAGCTATATTCAAAAGCAGATTTCGGCAGCGTCACTTTGACGAGCTTCACCGGTTTGAAGCTATGCAAAACCGACTTAAAGAGCTTTATCCGAGCAAGAAAATTCCAACGATTTCTGCGCTTAAAAATCATCAGAAATCTTTAATTTCCGATAAGGACAGGACTTATAAGGAATATAAGGCTCTTGACTCAGAAATTGTTACCTATGAAGCCATGAGGAAAAATATTGACACTTTTCTTGGTCATGAACATAATAGAAAACATGATAGAAATGTACAGAAAAAGCGAGGCTATGATATTAATCTTGATTAATTATGTTACTATTCGCAGTAAATGCAGCTATATGGGCGTGATTCGTGATTTTAATCAGATACTTAATTATCTAAAATGACATAAAACGCTTGATTTTTTCAGGAACATATGTTATTATTAGTAATATAAGATGCAATTTTAAGCATCTGACTTAAAATGCTGATTATTCCAAACATATTGTATGGATTGCTATTATTATTTGTACGAATTAGAGAAAAGAGTCTTGCGATGAATAGGAAAATATGGTTGTCCTCACCTTGTATGTGTGGTGAGGAACAGAAATATGTTCAGGAGGCATTTGATACAAACTGGGTAGCTCCTTTGGGTAAAAATGTCAACGAATTTGAAAATTCAATTAAGGAGTATCTGGGCGTAGACGGCGCTGTTGCAATGAGCGCCGGAACAGCGGCAATACATATGGCGCTGAGAGCTTTAGGCGTCGGACAGGGAGATATAGTTTTCTGTCAGTCGATGACGTTCAGCGCAAGCGCAAATCCGATTGTTTATCAGAACGGCACACCGGTATTTATAGACAGCGAGCCGGACACATGGAACATGAGCCCCGAGGCTTTAAAGAAAGCTTTTAAGAAATATCCGCATCCTAAAGCTGTTATAGTAGTTCATCTCTACGGCACTCCGGCAAAGCTTGATGAAATTATAGAAATTTGCAGAGAGCATAATGTTCCGCTTGTCGAGGACGCGGCGGAGGGCTTGGGCGGCAAATATAAGGGTAAAAAGCTTGGTTCGTTTGGTGATTATGGAATACTTTCATTTAACGGAAACAAGATAATAACCACATCCGGCGGCGGTATGCTTGTGGGAAATGACACTGATAAGCTGAAAACCGTTCTGAAATGGATCACTCAGTCAAGAGAGCCTGCAAGGTGGTATCAGCATGAAGAGCTTGGATACAACTATCGTATGAGTAATGTTGTTGCAGGCATAGGCAGGGGACAGCTTACGGCTCTTGATAACCATATAGAACAGAAAACAAGTATCTACAATAAATACATAGAGGCATTTAAGGATATACCGATTACAATGCAGCCGTATCTTGACGGAACGAAGCCGAATCATTGGCTGAGCGCGGCAACGATAGATAAAGGCTGTAGTTTAAGTCCGTTTGCGATAATGGATAGGCTTGCGGAGGAAAATGTTGAAACGCGTCCGATATGGAAGCCGATGCATATGCAGCCGTTCTATAAGGACTGTGATTACTTTGCGCATAACGAGGACGGAACAAGCGTAAGCGAGGATATTTTTGCGAGAGGCTTATGTCTGCCGAGTGATTTCTACCCGCAGATGAAGCCTGAGGAGCATGACGAGATTATCGGGATAATTAAGGAGATGTTCTGATGTACGCAAAATACATAAAACGACCTATGGATTTCACCTTATCGCTCATTGCGATAATTTGTTTATCATGGCTCATGGCAATTACAGCAATTCTGGTCAGAATAAAGCTCGGAAGTCCGGTATTATTCGCGCAGGAGCGTCCGGGCAAGGATGAGAGGATATTCAGAATGTATAAATTCCGCTCAATGACCGATGCGCGAGATGAAAACGGAAATTTGCTGCCGGATGAAGAACGGCTCACCGGATTCGGCAAGCTGCTCAGAAAAACAAGCCTTGACGAGCTGCCCGAATTATTCTGCATTTTAAAAGGAGATATGAGCATAGTAGGGCCCAGACCGCTATTGGTAAGTTATCTTCCATGGTATACAAGTGAAGAGAAACATAGACACGATGTAAGGCCGGGATTGACCGGACTCGCACAGATAAATGGTAGAAATTTTTTGGATTGGGATATGCGTATTGCTAAGGATGTTGAATACGCAAGAAATATAACTTTTATAGGGGATGTCTCTATAATTGTACATACCATATTAAAAGTATTTAAAAAAGACGATATAGCTGATGATACAAATGCTGTTGAAGGTAATTTTGCTGAAATACGAAAAGCATATGCAGAGGTAGAAAAATAAGTCATGAATATATTAGTATTAAGCTGCGGAACCAGGAACAAGGTTATGCAGTATTTTAAGAGAGAACTCAAAGGTAAGGGAAAGCTGTTCGCAACGGATTGCAGTGAGCTTGCTCCGGCATTATATGAGGCGGACAAGTATTTTATCGTTCCGAGAATGACAGATGATAATTATCTTAG
This sequence comes from Candidatus Ornithomonoglobus sp., assembly GCA_051874315.1. Classification (GTDB taxonomy): domain Bacteria; phylum Bacillota; class Clostridia; order UBA1381; family UBA1381; genus Ornithomonoglobus. Next base: position 102 of record JBJEFT010000419.1, on the reverse strand, counting down.
TTTGATTCTTGATATTTGCAAGGATAATAAAATTGATGCTGTTTTTTCATTGATTGATCCGGAGCTTAGTTTGTTAGCTGAAAACAGAGAGAAATTTCTTGC
>JBJEFT010000418.1:0-4439 GCA_051874315.1 Candidatus Ornithomonoglobus sp. | reverse complement strand
CCCGTGCTCACTCGCATACACAAAGTATAGTCTCGTTCGCACGGACGCACAATCTGAACGGTTTTGATTCAAACTTGGTTTTGTGAAAGGAGTTAATGGTCATAAACATGAAATATAAAATAGGACTGGTTTCCCTCGGCTGCGCTAAAAATCAGACTGACGCGGAAACCATGCTCTCTCTGCTTCTGGACGGCGGGTGCGAAACGGTTTCCGACCCTGCCGAAGCGGAGGTTATTATTGTAAACACCTGCGGCTTTATTGACTCGGCAAAGCAGGAATCGATTGACGCGATTCTTGAAATGGCTCAGTACAAGGAAAGCGGCAGATGCCGCCGCCTTATCGTTACGGGCTGCCTTGCGGAAAGGTATGCCGATCAGATGCTTGCGGAAATTCCGGAGGTTGACGCGGTGTTAGGCACAGGCGATTATGACAGGATCGCGGAGGTTATAAGGCTTGCCTTTGACGGAGACGCGCCGCCCGTAATAAGCGGACATATTGACCGCACCCCCGAATGCTCCCTGCCCCGCGCTCTTCTCACTCCCCCGTATACCGCATATGTTAAAATAGCGGACGGCTGCGACAACAACTGCACCTACTGCGCTATCCCAAAGATCCGCGGTCATTTCAGAAGCCGCAAAATTGCCGATATTGTAAACGAGGCGCGGGACCTTGCCGCAAGAGGCGTAAAGGAGCTTATCCTGATAGCGCAGGACACGACCCGCTACGGTCAGGACATAGGCGCGACGCTTGCGGAGCTTTTGGAGGAGCTTGTCAAGGTCCCGGGAATCGAATGGATACGCGTTCACTATTATTACAGCGAGGCGATCACAAAAGAGCTTATCGACACAATGGCAAGGCATGACAAGATATGCAATTATATTGATATGCCGGTCCAGCACGCCGATAACTATATACTCCGCCGCATGGCAAGGCGCACAAGCCGCGAGGAAATGGAAGAAAAAATCGCATATATCCGCAAAGCTCTCCCCGACTGCTATATAAGGACCTCAATTATAGTAGGCTTTCCGGGCGAAACCGAGGAGCATTTTGAAAATCTTTATGACTTTGTGGAAAAGATGCGCTTTGACAGAATGGGCGTGTTCACCTATTCGCAGGAGGAGGGCACTCCGGCGGCTGAATTCCCCGATCAGGTTGACGAGGAAATCAAGGAGGAGCGGCTTGACAGGCTCATGTCCTTGCAGCAGGAAATTTCACTTGAGCTCAACAGGGAGAAAATCGGCAGAACGCTTCAGGTTCTTGTCGAGGGCTATGATGAGGATAATTATCTTTTCTACGGACGAGGCAGAGGCGACAGTATAGACGTTGACGGAAGGATTTATTTTGCAACAGTGGACGAGGTCGCGCCGGGCGACATAATCAACGTAAAGATCCTTGACGCCTCCGAATATGACCTCACCGGAGAAAGGGTTTAATGAAAGGAGTTATTTCTTATGAATTTACCTAATAAGCTTACACTTTTACGGGTAATACTGGTTCCGGTATTCATGGCATTCATGCTGTTCGGCAGGGACCGGGAATGGGCAATGGTCGCGGGACTTATCATATTCGCGGCGGCATCACTTACCGATATGCTTGACGGACAGATCGCCCGCAAGCGCGGTCTTGTAACGACCTTCGGAAAGTTTGCCGATCCGCTTGCGGACAAAATGCTCACAACTGCGGCATTTCTCGTATTCATGGACTACGGATTTATCGGAGCATGGCCTATATTTATAATACTTGTAAGAGAATTTGCGGTATCGGGCATAAGACTTGCGGCAGCGGCTGACGGCGAGGTTATCGCGGCGGCATTCTGGGGCAAGTTCAAAACGGTCATGCAGATGATCTCAATCATTGCGGGCATACTCATGCTCTGTATACCTGTTATCCCGCCGGACACTACCGCGGTTATAACCGCAATACTTGTATGGATCTCGGTTTTGTTCACAATAATTTCGGGAGCCGAATACATAATCAAGAACAGACATTTATTAAAATTAAAGTAAGAGGATATGGAAATGGAAAATATATTAAACGAGCTTAAATTTGACGAAAAGGGACTTATCCCGGCAGTCGTACAGGATGTAACCACAAAAGAGGTTCTCATGGTTGCGTACATGAACGCCGAGACGCTTAAAATGACGCTTGAAACAGGCAAAGCGACCTTCTGGTCGCGTTCAAGACAGGAGGTATGGGTAAAGGGCGAAACCTCGGGCAATATAATGCACGTTGAAGGTATAAAGGTCGACTGCGACGGTGACTGTCTTGTGGTATTCGCGCGTCCTGACGGTCCGGCGTGTCACACCGGAAACCGCAGCTGCTTCTTCCGCAGAATTGACGGCGATAAGCTCACGGAGGACACAGCACAGGGCGGCACAAGCGATATTCTCATGCGCGAATTTGCGACTATCCTTGACCGCAAGAACAACCCTGAGGACGGTTCATACACAAATTATCTCTTTAACAAGGGCGAGGATAAGATTTTAAAGAAGGTCGGCGAGGAAGCGGCAGAGGTAGTAATTGCCGGGAAGAACCGCGACAAGGACGAGATCAAATATGAAACGGCTGATCTTCTCTATCATCTCGCTGTAATGCTTGCGGACAACGACATGACATGGGACGATATATTTGAGGAAATGGAAAGCCGCGCAAATTAAACGGCACACAGCCGAACAATACCTGATATAACAGGTTAATGAAGGAGGACGCCTTGTCCTCCTTTTTAAGGAAAGGAATTTTTGTATGTGGCTTTCGTTCAAATCAAAGGACTTCCTTATGAGCCATATGGAGGTAGAGAATCCGCAGAAGCTTGACTCGCATGTACATAAATACTATGAGTTTCTGCGCTTCATTGACGGTGACGCGTCATACATAATCGGCAGCAAAACCTTTATGCTCGAAAAGGGAGATATAATAATCACGCGACCGGATAAGCTGCATACGATTTCGTTCAATACCGATTCGGATTACATCAGAACGTTTATTCAGCTTTCGCCCGGAATGCTCTCACGCATCCCCTCCGGGCTTGTACGCAGCCTTACAAGCGGCAGGGCGGCGGATGTACATATAATACATCGCGAAACAGCGGAGCAGTGCGGGCTTTACCGCTACTTTGACGAGGGCATAAGGCTTCTTTCGGACAGGACGGAAAAAAACAAATTTCTTGCGGAGCTGCTCTTTCTTGAGTTCGCGGTTGCCGTAAACGAGGCAATGGAGCTTGAGCGTAAAGCGTCGGGCAGCACAGAGGAAAACCATACAATAGCAAGGATAAAAAAATATATTGACGATAACTATACCTCGGAGCTTAATCTTGACGAGCTGGCAAGGGTGTTCTTTATGAGCAAATACTACCTGTGCCATCTTTTCAAGGAGGAAACGGGTATCACGATTTCGGACTATATCGCGCTGAAGCGTATTGGGGCAGTTCGCGAGCATATACACGCAGGCAGCGTGATTACCGATATATACCGCAAATGCGGCTTTAACGACTATTCGTCATTCTACAGAACAGTAAAGAAATACACCGGACTTAAACCGTCCGAATTTTATGATCAGGGAGGAAATGCACAATGAGCAAATGGACAGCCTCATGGGGAACCGCGACATCAATAACAGAGCGCCGCGAGGGAAACTATGCAAAGGACATAACTCTGCGCTACAGTATGAAATGCGCACTTGACGGAAGCAGAATAAGGGTACGCTTTTCAAATATCTGCGGCACGGAGCCGGTAAAAATAACTGAGGCGTATGCCGCCGTATATAACGGAGACGGAAGGATCGACGCGTCAACAAGCGCTGCCGTCACCTTTAACGGAGCGTCAGAGGGCATCATCCCCGCAGGCGAGGAAATAACCTCTGATGAAATTGACTTTATAACCGCGCGCGGAACGGATATGGCAATCAGTATGTATTTCGGAGAAATGACGCAGATGATGTCCTCGGTATATGTCGAGGGGCCATGCTCGGAGTTTTTCTTCTCGAACGGCAATCTTGCAAAAGCTGCGGAGCTTCCGATCGACAACCGTATGCCTTCGGGAAGCTGTCATTTTCTGAATACTATTGAGGTGTCCGGCGATGATGACGCAAGGGCTGTTGTGCTTTTCGGCGATTCTATAACCGCTCAGTCATGGCCGGACAGGCTCAATCTTCATCTGCTCGATACAGACAAAAAAATTGCCGCCATACGCCGCGGCGTAAGCGGAACGAGAATGCTTGGTCAATACGACTGCCTGCAATACGCGCATTACGGTCTCAGCGGCAGAAACCGTTTTGTCCGCGAGTGCAATGCGGCAGGCGCGGATTCGGTGATCATATTCCACGGTATCAACGACATAATCCACCCTGACGGAATAAACCCGTTCAGACCTATGAGCAATTTCCCGACACTTGAGGAAATGGCAGACGGCTTCCGTTATTACATAACCGAGGCGCGGAAAATG
>JBJEFT010000417.1:0-4462 GCA_051874315.1 Candidatus Ornithomonoglobus sp. | reverse complement strand
TCGGGGAATATCTGATATGCGATACCCGACTTGAACCAGTCCGGGGTCTTATAGTCCTCTTTATATACTGTGATCTGAAACGCGTGTGAAGGCGGCTGGAAGCTCATTTCGCCCTTGCCGCCCAGATTTTCGCTGTTGTTGCCATAGTACACAACACCCGCGTCTGTGGCAATTTCAAAATAATACCATACAAGTACCGGTTCGTCCGGCATCTCTATTGTTTTTTCATATATGCTGTCGGCTGACACCGAAAACACATAGGGCATATCGGTATACTGTACTTCGCCCTTATCGCTTTTATAAACAAGCTTTACCGAACGCGGGATTCCCGCGCCGTATACAGAGAGACGAAAACGTACTGATGTCCCACAGGTAACCGCGCCGTACGGTTGGCGGAAAAATTTTTGTCTGGAATTGTGCTCTATATCCATAATTCCTTCTCCTTCTGAATTCTATCACCACAAAAAAATCCCTGATGGGAGGGATTTTTTCGTGATGTTAAAGTCCTTCGACTTTATCGGAAATCACTTGATCGGCGTTAAGTGCCAGATCTTATCATTGTACTCATTGATGGTTCTGTCTGACGAGAAGAAGCCTGACATTGCTGTGTTCATGATCTGCTTTGCAATGAATGACTTTCTGTCCTGATAGTCCTTTGAAATCTGCTCATGCGTCTGCATATAAGCCTCGAAGTCACGGAGAACCATATAGGTATCAGCCTGACCATAGTCACCGAATACAAGTGTATTGTAAAGGTCCATAAAGAGGTTTGTATCCGGAACGATTGAACCGTTGATAAGCATTTCAAGCGCGCCGCGCAGTGATGCGTTTGTTGCATAGATCTGCTTTACCTCATCATTGCCCATAAGACGTACTCTTGCGTCAACCTCTTCTGAGCGGAGACCGAAGATATAAATGTTATCCTCGCCGACCTGCTCATACATCTCAACATTGGCGCCGTCCATTGTACCTATTGTTACAGCTCCGTTAAGCATGAACTTCATGTTGCCTGTACCTGAAGCTTCCTTACCTGCTGTTGAAATCTGCTCTGAAACATCAGCAGCCGTAACAAGCTTCTCTGCGATCGATACGCCGTAGTTCTCGATGAAGATAACCTTGATCTTATCGTTAATGCGCGCATCATTGTTTATCAGCTCACCGACTGAGTTGATAAGCTTGATTATGAGCTTAGCTCTCTTATAGCCCGGCGCAGCCTTTGCTCCGAAAATATATGTCTTCGGATAATAGCTGTCCGCATAGGACTTATCTGTAAGGATTCTGTTGTACTCAGCGATAATGTGAAGAACATTCATCATCTGTCTCTTGTACTCGTGAAGTCTCTTACACTGAATATCAAATATTGAATCCGGATTGACCTTTACACCGTTGTGCTCGAGAATGTAATCCGCTACAACCTGCTTGTTAGCGCGCTTGATCGCGTCAAACTTCTTCTGGAATGCCGCATCATTTGCATATTTGGCAAGTCCGGCAAGCTTCTCTGACTCCTTGAGCCAGCCTGTGCCTATTGTCTCGTCTATGAGCTTTGTAAGCTCTGGGTTACAGTTTGCGATCCATCTTCTGAATGTAATACCGTTAGTAATGGCATGGAAACGATCCTTATCCATCATGTAGTAATCCCTGAAGATATCAGCCTTGAGGATATCTGTATGAAGCTTTGAAACACCGTTTACGGCAAAGCATGTTGCAAGACATGTGTTAGCCATTGAAACCTGACCGTTAGCGAAAATTGCCATCCAGTCATGCTTACCCTTGTCACCGGGATAGAATGCCTCTACGCGCTCCATAAGACGTCTGTTCATCTCCTCGAGGATCATGTAAAGTCTCGGAACAACTCTTCTGAACATATCCTGCGGCCACTTCTCAAGCGCCTCGCTCATTACTGTGTGGTTTGTATACGCGAACACATGAGTAACAATCTCCCACGCTTCATCCCATCCGAGACCCTTCTCATCCATGAGCAGTCTCATCATTTCCGGAATAGCCATTGTAGGATGAGTGTCGTTGATATGAATAACTATCTTCTCCGGAAGGAGTGACCAGTCATCGCCGTTTCTCATCTCAAATTCCTTAAGAATCCACTGTAATGTTGATGATACAAGGAAATACTGCTGCTTAAGACGAAGCTCCTTACCCTCTGTGTGGTTATCCTCAGGATAAAGTACCTTTGAAATAACACCGGCAAGCTCCTTTTCCTCAATTGCTCTCGCATAATCACCGGCGCTGAATGCTGCCATATTAAAGTCAGTAGCTGACTGAGCGCCCCAGAGTCTGAGCTTATTAACGATCTTTGAATCATAACCTACAAGCGGTACATCATACGGTACAGCCAGAACCGTTCTCTCATTCTTATAGCCGACCTTCATCTGTCCGTTATCCCAGTAGGTGTAGCACTCACCGCCAAAGGAAACCTTTACAGCCTCCTCAGGACGCGCAACCTCCCACGCGTTGCCGTGCTCAAGCCATGTGTCGGGAAGCTCTGTCTGGTAGCCGTCTACTATCTTCTGTCTGAAAAGACCATACTCATATCTGAGTGTACAGCCGTATGCCGGTAAATCCAGTGTTGTGAGTGAATCGATAAAGCATGCGGCAAGACGACCGAGACCGCCGTTGCCAAGACCTGCATCGTTTTCAAGCTCCGCTACCTCCGGAAGTGTGTAGCCCAGATCCTCCAATACTGCTTCATAATCCTCTGTCTGCATAAGGTTGAGGATGTTTGTGCAGAGAAGTCTTCCCATAAGAAATTCAAATGAAAGATAATAAAGCTTCTTTGAACCCTCGTTCTTTACCTCTCTGTGTGACACTGCCCACTTCTCCATGATCTTGTCACGTACTGTAAGAGCACATGCGGAATAAATCATCTGCGGTGTCGCCTCTTCAAGAACCTTACCGAAATGTCTGTTGACCTTTCCGATAATGTCATTCTTCAAAGCCTCCTGTGCCGGAGTAAGCTTCTTCGTTGTTTTTCCTGCCATTATAATATACTCTCCTTAAATTCCGTATAAAAACGGTTTATTAAAACATGCTTCAGATTACGACTTTTTTTCCACCGTATCCTTGCCTGTTTTTGACTTTGACTTAACTGCCTTCGTAATTCTTTCAGTAGCTTTTTCGGTTGCGGATTTTGCCGACTTTGTTCCGGCGGCTGTTCTTTTAGCCGGAGCCTTTTTAGCAGGCGTCTTCCTGGCTGTTTTTTTCGGGGGTTCCTCCTCCGGATACGGATTCGGAACCTCTATGATCTTTGGTTCTGCCGCTGTTTTTTCAAGCACTGATTCTGAATTTGCGAAATCCTCCTTTATGCGCTCGGCAAAATCCGGAAGATTTTCAATCTGTTTTTCAGGCTTCTTCTTCAGTTTTTTTTTTAACTCCGCAGGCTTAGGTCTCTCAAGACCTGTAAGTCCGCAGTACATATCAATATATTTTTCAGCCGAAACATTCCATGAATAATCCGCAGCCATTGCCTGCCTGATAATATTATTCCATGCATCCTTATCATTATAGTACACATCCATAGCGTTCCATACGCACTGGAGCATTTCGTCCGCATTATAGTTTGCGAACGAGAAGCCGGTACCATCGCCTGTGTACTTATTATAGGGGATAACCGTATCGCGGAGACCGCCTGTTTCACGCACGATCGGAAGCGTACCGTAGTGCATTGAAATGATCTGCGAAAGTCCGCACGGCTCGAATGCCGACGGCATCAGGAACGCGTCACAGCCTGCATATATCTTGTGTGACAGCTCATTTGAATATGTAATTCTCGCAGCGAATCTGTCTGAATACTTCCATGAATAATGTCTGAACAGATTCTCATACTGCTCCTCACCCGTACCGAGAACCACTATCTGGCATCCGCCGTTGCACAGCTCCTCAAGCTTATAAGCTATAAGGTCAAAGCCCTTCTGGTCTGTGAGACGCGATACGATACCGATAAGCATCTTGTTCGGATCCTGGGGCAGTCCCATTTCCCTCTGCAGCTCAGCCTTATTTGCAGCCTTGCCTGCCTTGAAGGTTCTCGAATTGTACTTCTTTGTTATATATCCGTCCTTTGACGGGTTCCAGTCATCGTATGAAATACCGTTTACGATACCGACGAGGTCGCCGCGTCTTGCTCTTAAGAGAGCGTCAAGACCCTCTCCGTAGTGCGGCGTTGTGATCTCTACAGCATAGGTGTCCGATACCGTTGAAACCTTGTCAGCATAAACTATACCGCCCTTGAGAAGGTTGGCATCCTTAAAGTATTCCATTTTATCCGGTGTGAAGTAGTATTCCGAAATACCCATAGCATCCTTTATTCCCTTAAGATCCCAGCGTCCCTGGAACTTAAGGTTATGGATTGTTATTACGGTCTTTATGCCGCGGAAGAACGGATTGTCCTGGAAGGTGTCAAGAAATACAGGAATAGGACCCGTCTGCCAGTCGTTACAGTTGATTACATCCG
>JBJEFT010000416.1:0-4482 GCA_051874315.1 Candidatus Ornithomonoglobus sp. | reverse complement strand
TGTAATTAAAGCATTCACTGAGATTGTTCAGCGCTCTTGTAAAGTTTTCAAGCTTTTTCATAAATGACGATCCCTTCTTTTTGTATTGACTCCAGCAGCTCCGGCTGAACCGGCTTATCAAGCTGCACAACGTCAAACATCAGCAGCGTATACACCTCTTCGTCCACATCGCAGCTGAAGCCGCTTGTATTGCCGCCGGATACGGCAAGATCAATATCGCTTCGCTCACTGTTATCGCCGCGGGCGCGCGAGCCGAAAAGTATAACCTTGTTAAGATCGTGTTTTTTTGCAAGCGCGATAATATCCTGCTCCGCGCGCTCCGGGAGCGCATAGCCCTTTTTATTCATTGCGGTTTACCTCTGAAAAACAAATTCTTTAGCTTATTATATCAGATTATTGCCGGTAATTCAATAGCTGTTTTTCGGTTTCATCTTTACTTCTACAGCACTTTACTGTTCTCTATTGCATAATCCAATAAGATATTTACCAATTCATTTCTGGATCGATTTGTTTCCTTTGAAAGTTTATCCAGTTTTTGAACCGTGCTTTCCTTTATCCTTATAGAAAAGGTTCTGTAGCCGTCTTCACCCTTTAATTGTTTTTTACTGATAATAAGTTCATTATTCAAAATAAGTCACCTCACATATATTATATCTTGACAAATGTGATAAATATATGTTATAATAATTAACATAAAAATAACATATACAAATTATATACCCGATTTATAAAATACTGAGGAAAAATTGCGGTTGTTTATAAAAAGTTTATAATTATATGCTAAAATAAGGATAAATAAAAAATTGGCAAATTTATAAATTTGTGCAACCTTTTATTAACTTAAATCGTATTATTAATATAAAATAAATATAAGAAAAGGGGATTATCCATGAAAAAACAAATTGTATCAGCAGTGACAGCGCTGGCGGTGATTTCAGGCATGACTGCATTTGCGGCAGAGCAGACAGGCAGGGTTGAAATCTCATTCAGAGTAGGGGACAAGGCGCTTATGATTAACGGCGAGACCGTAGAGGTTGAAGCTCCGTATGTCGTAGGCGAGGGTACAACGCTTGTGCCGCTCCGCGTAATAACGGAAGCGTTCGGCGCGGAGGTCGAATGGGATGGCAGTACTCAGAGCGTGAATCTGACATATCCCGAGGTGGATATGACGATACGGATCGGCTCGAGGTCGGCTACCGTAAATACTCATTCGGAGGTGCTTGATGAAGCGCCGGAGCTGAATGACGGGACAACAATGGTGCCGCTGAGATTTATCAGCGAGACCTTCGGCGCAACAGTGACATATGATGCTGATACGCAGCTTATAACAGTAGTAAAGGAGACCGCGGAGGAAGCGGGCGCGACTGTTGAGGGTGTAACGGATAAGGATTATATAGGCGACAGCTTTTACGGCTGGACGATGAAGAACCCAAAGACTCTTACAATGGAGGACAGAAGCTTTGACGGAACACAAACGGCATTCAGTGACGGAAAGAACAGTGTGTTGGTAGCTATTGATGTTATGGATGAGGAGAATGATGTTGACACTGAATTTAATAACATAAAGAACCAGCTTTCCTCAACAACGATTTCTATTGCAGATAAGAAGGTTGTAGGCAGCGGCACAACGCTTATCCATTTCAGAGGTAAGTCGAAGTCATACATACATGACATTTATGAATATGTTAAGGGTGATACCTATTATTATACATATACGATCGTTGACCTTGAGGAGGATGCCGCAGTTCAGAATGAGCTGCTTGATATCGGAAACAGCCTTTCCTTAACGGAAAAGCGTGATTTCTATGACCTTTCAAATGCGAAGGACGGCTACCGCGAATTTACGGATGATGATTATCGTATAAAGCTCAGCCTGCCCGCGGATTGGAAGCAGAGCGAATACACAAGCTCAAACGACTTCTACTTCTATGAATCCGGAGAATCCCGCAACAGTGTGTCTCTCGGGATTTATTCAAAGAGTGATACCGCTTCTGCAAAACTGTATGCGGAAAGTGACAGAGAGTCAAATATATCGGTGGCAAACCCGGCAATGGTAACGGCAAGTGAGGTTACAACCGGCAAGCTTAATGATCTGGATATATACTATTACACGATAGAGCACAGCGGCGGTGGACGTAACAGCTATGCGATGAAGGATGTGTTCTTCGACCTCGGTGATTATGTATATAACATATCCGTAAGATCAGACAGCGTTGACGAGGATGATAAAATACTGAACTCACTTGAGGTCGAGGAGCTTGATTCTTCCGAGATCGGCACAATACTCCGTGACAGCGACCTTGGCGGCAGCAATAAATTTACAACCTCTTACGGAAAGCTTTCCGCATCAAGCTATTGGACCCAGATAGATACAGATGCCTTTATTGAGGGAAGAACTGCCGGAACATTATCCGTTATGAGCTATCCGGCTTCAGGTGCCGGCTCAGCAAGAGATGAGGTGACTGATTATATAAGCTACATGGTAAAATCAGTTGACGGAAAGGTTGTAGATACTGTTCAGTCAAAGACTCTGAACGGCAGAACAATATATTATCAGACCTTCAGCGTCAGCGGTGATACCGAAAACACAATTTATACAACAATGTACGCATTTAAGTCGGGCAAGACGATGTATTACTTTGTACATATTCGTTATGACATATACTATGGCGGAGCTGTAGATGACGAGGTACTGAATATGGTAAGCAGCCTTGAGCTTTAAATTATAATTGACTTTGGAGGGCAGATGTGGTAATATATTATTATGAAAATAAAGCCCGGAGGGAGATAAGAAATGAAAAAGAAAATTGTTTCAGCGGCGCTGCTCTGCACGATCGCTTTATCGCAGACTGCTCTCGCGCAGAATGTTGATATATATGTAAACGGCAGAATAATAGGTCAGCAGGGGTATCTTGCAGACGGGACAACATATGTGCCGCTCAGAGCCGTAAGCGAGGCATTGGGCGCGGCGGTTGACTGGGACGGACAGAGCGTGCATGTAGCGCAGAGTGAGGATGAGCTTGTATCATCACTTATTGAAAGTGTAAGCGAAAGCGTGGTTGCCGTGGTAGGAAACTATAAGGGCAAAACAAGCTCTGCGGCATCAGACTATAATGAGCTTACCGCTCACGGAACAGGTGTTGTTATAAAGTCCAACGGACTGATACTTACGAACGCGCACGTTGTATCGGATATTGAGAATATAACCGTTGTATTTAATGACGGAACAAGCTATGCCGGTACGGTTGAGGGTATAGACAAAACCGCTGATCTCGCCACGGTAAGAATAAACCGACTGGGCTTAAAGCCGGTAACCTTCAAGTCCTCAAGCGCGGAGCTGAAGCCGGGTAATACGGTTATTGCGATCGGCACGCCAATTTCACTAAGCATGCGCAATTCCGCAACGAAGGGGATTATAAGCGGTCTGGACGTTAAGGTGAGTGACTCATTCTATCCGCTTATCCAGACTGACGCGGCAATCAACCCAGGAAACAGCGGAGGTCCTCTTATTGACCTTACAGGCGCTGTTGTCGGAATAAATTCATCAAAATATGCCGCAGTAGGAATTGAGGGAATGGCGTTCTCGATCCCTGTTGAAACAATTAATTATGTGCTGAATCAGTTTGAAAAGAACGGCGCGGTTTTAAGACCCGATATTTCAGCGTCATTTGATGAATCATGGGAGGCGAGAATAGGACTTCCCACAACAAAGGGAATAACAGTCAAAAATTCGACCTCGCCCGAGCTTCAGAACGGGGATATTGTAACGGCGGTAAACGGCGTTGCGGTTCACAGTATAATTGACTATAACAAGGCTGTGCGCGATACATTTACCGATACTCTTACAATGACCGTAACGCGCGGCGGTGCGGAAATGAGCCTTAATGTCAGCTATACACTGAAATAAGATAAGAACATAGGACGGTTTTGACGTGAGCCGGAACCGTCCTTTATTTGTGCAATCAGCAGACACTAAAAAATAAATACCGCATAGTATATATCATGCAGACCGCGCGGAGGGGAGAGTGAGCGTATGGTATATAACAGAGAGCAGGCGGCGGAGTATGCAAGCTATTGGGCATACCGGCGCAATCCGCGGTTTTATGATTTTTCGGAGCTTGGCGGGGACTGCACAAATTTTGCTTCGCAATGCCTTTATGCCGGCGCGGGCGTGATGAACTACACTCCGGTGTACGGCTGGTTCTATATAAGCACGAACGACCGCACAGCGTCATGGACCGGGGTGGATGAGCTGTATAATTTTCTTGTAAGCAACACAGGCCCCGGACCGCAGGGAGTTGTGGTGCCGCTTATGCGGATCGCTCTTGGGGATATAGTCCAGCTGAAATTCTATGAAGGAGATCGTTTTGACCATTCACCCGTTGTGGTGGATCCCGGAAACGGTACGCCCGATACGGTTCTCATTGCGGCGCACAGCAAGGACAGCGACTGCCGGCCCATATCAACCTATAATTATATAGA
>JBJEFT010000415.1:0-4484 GCA_051874315.1 Candidatus Ornithomonoglobus sp. | reverse complement strand
ATAAATATACCTATCGAAAATGGCGTGAAATCAGCGATAATATTTGCCGTGAACATGGCTTGTCTGTAATAGAAAATCCGCAAAAACACCCGAAGCAAAAACAGCCTGATTTCTATGATAACCGAGAAACCAAGCGTGTAATATGGCGGGATATACTGCGTTCCGATATTGACAAGGTTATTCAGGAGGTAAACAGCTTTGATGAATTTCTCAAACGTATGGAGGAGCTCGGATATAGCATAAAGCAGGGTAAATATATATCTTTCAAACACCATGCACAAGAACGATACATCCGTCTTCGTTCTTTAAGGAATGATTACAGCGAAGATGATATTCGGGAGCGTATTATTACCAAACGTCCGGCAATTCCTCGCAAACTCCGTAACGGCAACCGTGATATTTCTCTGCTCATCAGCATTGAAACAAATATCAAGTGCCGGACATCGCCCGGTTATCGTCATTGGGCAAATCTGCATAACCTTAAAGAAGCTGCAAAAACGCTCAACTTCTTGCTTGAGCATAATATAACCTCATTTGACGATTTGGACAATAAGGTGTCAGGGCTAAATACTAAAAAACAAAGCGCCGTGTCACAGCTAAAGCAAATAGAAGCCAAAAACAAAAGTATTACAGAAGCCATCGCCGTCCTTGAAAGCTATGAACATACCAAACCCATCGCCATTGAATATGACAAAGCAATTTTCAAAGGCAAGTTCAGGCAAAAGCACTTTGATGAGCTTCGACTGTTTGAAGCCTCACAGCTTCGGCTGAAAGAGCTGTATCCTGATAAAAAAATACCTACCGCCACACAGCTCCGTTCAAAGCAGGAGCAGTTATCTAAAAAGCGAAATAAGCTGTATAAAGAATACAAAGATACAGAAAAAGAAATACAGACCTATTCTGTAATGAAAAAAAATATTGAGCTGTTTTTAAATGTTGAACAAAAACACAAGAAGCCTACACGATCACACCAACAATCGCTGTAAAAATAAATTTATTATATGATTTGGTTTCACTTTCTATGTGGAAACCTATAATGAAAATGAAAGTCTATTTTGAAAAAATGCCGTGGCAGCTTTGTCCCGGCATTTCTCTTGAATATGTAATTTTCCAATTGGATTTAATAACGACAGAAGCTGCCTCATTATGAATATATCCATTGTCGCGTGTAAAGCTTCATATGTTAGCTGAGCTTTATTTATATTTTCGTCTGAGCTCAACCACTTTTCCGGCTAATGATAATGTTCCGTTTATCAACTGATTTTCATTGTAACACTGAAGCTTATATGCAGGATTGAAGCATTGCAGTATAACACTTTCACCGTTTTTTGTAAGCTGTTGCACGGATCTGCCTTGCCCGTTTACCTCCGTATAAACTATGTCTCCTGTTTCGTAATCACCGTTCAACTGTACAATTATTGTATCCCCCTCAAGCATAACCGGCTCCATGCTGTCGCCTGTTACAGTGAAACAGGCATATTCTCCCCGCTGAATTTTCGAAGGTGAAATTATTCCGTCCGGCGGGATCTCTTCCACATTTTTTGTGGGCAGCACTATGTATTTCATCCTCTGCTTCACTGTTTCGGATTCTTTTCCGATCAGATAGTCAACGGAAACTCCGAAAATATCTGCAAGCCTAACCAGTGAGGCATAGTCCATCTGGGCTTTTTCATTTTCCCATGCGCTCAGGGTCGATTGCGCGACACAAAGCTGCTTTGCCAGCTCCTTTTGAGTAATGTTGAGTTTTTTTCGTAATTCCTTTAATCTCGTCATCTTGCATACCTGTTTCTGCGGAATTTCTTCCGTAATTCAATAACAACACCGATTATTTTTATATCAATATTATCTTCTTTTGTATAGCTTTTCGTTTCATAGTTGTCATTAATAGGGATAAACCTGAAAACATCATTATCCTTATAAATTTTCTTTAATGTGGCTTTTTCCCCGTTCACTGATACAACGGCAATATCCCCGTTATTACAATCGTTCACAGCGCGGACAATAATTACATCGCCGTCTTCCATTTCCGGACTCATGCTGTCTCCCCACAGTCTGAACGCAGACATCCTGCCCATAGCCGCCATTTCCGGTGATATTTCCTCATATTCGTCTTCAATTTCCGGACACTCAACCGCTTCCCCTCCTATCACATATGCGTCAATAGGGAGCATGGTCCAGCCGTCTTTATTGATTTTTGTTTTTGTCAGCATATTGTCTCCTTATAAATATCATGATAGCGATATTTTCTTATCAATTTCCGTTTATTTTACATCTTTTACGAATATTTATATACTTATTCGCAAATTTAGTGTATAATCCATTTTGTGATATGATAATTCTTTTTAAATCACATCATAAAATCAATTATACACAAAGAAAGGATGTTTTACACTATGAACACAATCAAAGGTCAGAAGCTTATCTCTATCCATGCGGTCGCGGGCGAAACCTATGCAATTCAGTATGAAGCGCCGCACACGCTCAATATTATCAACCAGACGGATGATGTTATATCTGTCTCTGATAAGCAGGTCATCAGAGATGACGGCACAGCGGCCGACTGTATCATGCTTGCAGAAGGAGCGTTTATAAACGGTCTGAAGCTCAGCGGCAGCACGGCATATATTACAGCTAACGGCAGCGGCGATATTGCGATAGTTCGTTCTGCCTGAGCTTGATATATCTTTTTATTTTTAAATATTGCACGAACATATGTTCAGAAAGGAGCTGCACTATGCAAATAACGAACAAGCCCATTGCAGGCTTTGGGTATCTCACACCGAATGAGATGCCCCAAAAATATATCTTAAAAACAGTGAGCGGTGCTCCGCCGCTTGTCATTACTGACGCAAAGGCGGCTGTACCGGAAAGTATCACGATTTTCGGCAATACCGCGGGTGAAGTCGAAGGCGGTGATGAGGGGAATAAATATGCAGTGCCAATATTACAAACTGCTGCTGTTCCCATACATGCCTATTCTTCTTCTTACCCAGCAGACTATTACGGAACAGATATTAATGTACAATTAGTTGAAGGACAAACATACACGATCCGTTTCCGTATAGATTCTCTGTCTGTTTCATCAGGCTGGGCCGCCTTTAATGCGCGAAATTACAGCGGCTTATCCTCAAAGATCAATCAAGAAAGCTTTAGTATTTTCGGCGGATATGTAACTACAAGCTTGATTGGAACACATTCTGCGCAATTCACTCCGACTGTAAACGGCTATCTCTGGCTTCAGGCTTATAACTGTAATGTATCGGATATAATACTGCTTAAAGGCGCATATGACAGCTCTGAAATTTTGGATACTGATATTTACATTGATAATCAATATCTTGGTTTAGGCTGCGCGAGTGAGTATAAGCTGTATATTGACAAACCAATATTAAGTGATGAATTTGCGGTTTACAATATTGCCCGAAAATCCGCAGTGCACGACAGTACTGATATTTCACTGATACAGGATTGGTCCGGAATACCCAAGCTCGCACCGGGTATAAATATATTTGACATACACACCGAAATACCGCCTTCTGATGTAGAGTTCAGATACCGTACTACATTAGAATAAATAAACAGTAACGTGTCTTCTCTTAATTATAGGATTTTTGACTGTCATAAGTTCTAAGGAGCCGTCTCAGGCTCCCTTTTTGCATTTTATTATAATTTGTGTAATCACTATTCTTTCGAATATTGCCCCACTGTATTTGTATAATCTGCAAGATGTGATATATCTATCCTTTTCTAAAAAAAGCATTAAAAAGCTTCTTTATTCGTCCTTTTATATTCCTTCCACCATATTTGCGAACAATATAGCCGAAAGGTCTTGTATAATAATCAATCCAGAACTTATCTCTTTGTTTCGATGCATTAGCAGGGGCTTTAAGAGGAGGCTGCATACTGTCCTCAATTCGGCACTCCCTTAAAATAACTGTATCTGAAACATCCTCAAATAACACCCTCCCCTTGTCATTATTTACCAAAACTAATGAGACTCCCTTATTATCATTAAATCCCAAAGTTGCAGTATCTATTCCCCAAAAATCGCCAATAGTAATGTCACCCGGATGATTTATTGATTTATATGGACATTTATGACATGAGGGTCTTAAAATAACATGACCATAAAAAAGCTTTTTAAAAACTTCGCTATCAACTATTTTTGCCCTATTATTCTTTTCAAATTTTAGAGTTTCTACATGAGCAGCCCAGCCAAATTTCTCTTTATTTCTAAAGTCAACATCAATACATCTGCCCTTATTCTTTTTCTCCAGCCATTCAAGATACGAATGCCATACTGCAGGGCTTGGTACACCATGACAAACAATATCAATACAAATCAAATTATCATAGTCTACTTTTAAAAAGCTTTTAAGACCTGCAACCTGACATGATGTTCCAGAAAATAATACATATCTGCCATCTGATAAATCATTTTTTACATTTTTAAATACATTACCTATATTACTTTGTATATATTT
>JBJEFT010000414.1:0-4544 GCA_051874315.1 Candidatus Ornithomonoglobus sp. | reverse complement strand
CTGGACACCCTGATTAAGAGTCAGGTGCTCTACCAACTGAGCTAATCACGCATATCTCTTATGTCCTCCCGAACACAAGAAATATGATACCACGATTATTCCTTTTTGTCAAGCTTTTTTTTATATTTTTTTGAAAAAATTTAGCGTACCCCGTTAAGATCAAACATTTTGTTCATTTTATTTGAATGCGCATGGCATATTGCGAGCGCGAGACCGTCCGCGGCATCATCCGGCTTCGGAATCACATTAAGGTTCAGAAGCAGCTTTACCATGTTTTGGATTTGCTGCTTATCCGCTCTGCCGTAGCCTGTCACGCTCTGCTTTACCTGCAATGGGGTATATTCATATATAGGAACGTTTTTATTCCTTACCGCGACAAGAATTACACCTCTTGCCTGAGCGACGTTTATCGCCGTTTTCTGATTCGAATTGAAGAACAGCTCCTCAATCGCCACGGCGTCGGGATTGTACTTATCAATAAGCAGCGTCATTTCATCATAAATCTTTTTCAGCCTGTCCACCGTGGGCATGCCCGCCGGCGTCGTTATCGCGCCGTATTCCAGCAGTCTGAACTTGTTTCCCTTGTACTCCAGTACCCCGATACCGACTATCGCATATCCCGGGTCCACTCCTATTATTATCACTTTATTCACCCTTGTTGTATAATATTCATCAATTTTGTATAAATATTCACCCATATTTATACTAATTTCACTATTGCATATTTCGTAAAAATAATGTATAATACCATTATACATTAAATCACAACGGATTGCAAGTTTAAATCCGTTTTATTGAAAGGAATGAATTATCTTGGCTAAGGATAAGGTTGTATTAGCATATTCAGGCGGACTTGATACTTCGATTATCATCCACTGGTTAAAGGAAAATTATGATTATGATGTTGTTTGCGTATGCGGTGACGTTGGTCAGGGCAAGGAGACTGAAGGTCTTGAGGAAAGAGCAAAGAGAACAGGCGCTTTAAAGTGCTACATAGCTGACCTCCGCGACGATTACGTTAAGGACTATATATTCCCGACTTTGAAGTCTGGCGCGGTTTATGAGGGCAAGTACCTTCTGGGTACATCACACGCCCGTCCGATTATAGCAAAGACTCTTGTTGACATCGCTCACAAGGAGGGCGCTGTCGCTATCTGTCACGGCGCTACAGGTAAGGGTAACGACCAGGTTCGTTTTGAGCTTACTATCAAGGCTCTTGACCCGTCACTCAAGATCATCGCTCCGTGGAGAATATGGGACATCAAGTCACGTGAGGACGCTGTTGACTATGCGGAAAAGAACGGCATTGAGTGTCCTGTTACAAAAAAGGATCTCTATTCAAGAGACAGAAATATCTGGCACATCAGCCATGAGGGTGTTGACCTTGAGGATCCGTGGAATGAGCCGAAGTACGACAGCCTGTTAAAGCTCGGCGTATCACCCGAGCAGGCGCCGGATGAGGCTGAATATGTTGAAATCGGCTTCGAGGCAGGAGAGCCTGTTTCGGTTAACGGCGAAAAGCTTGCTCCGCGTCAGCTTCTTGAAAAGCTTAACGCTCTCGGCGGCAAGCACGGCGTAGGTATTGCTGATATTGTTGAGGACAGACTTGTCGGCATGAAGTCACGCGGCGTATACGAAACACCGGGCGGCACGATCCTCTATGCAGCTATTCAGGAGCTTGAGTATCTCTGTCTTGACCGTGATACACAGGCATTCAAGCGTCAGAGCGCGATCAAGTTCTCTGAGCTTGTTTACGACGGTAAGTGGTTCACACCGCTCCGCGAGGCTATGTCGGCTATGTTTGACGAAATGGAAAAGACCGTTACCGGTACTGTAAGACTTAAGCTCTACAAGGGTCAGTGCACACCGGCAGGCGCTAAGTCACCGTATTCACTCTACAATGAGGATATCGCATCCTTCGGAGACAGTCATGAGCTTTACAGCCACAAGGACAGCGCAGGCTTCATAAATCTCTTTGGCCTGCCGCTCAAGGTTCGCGCTATGATGAAGGCAAAGAACGGAATCAAGGATTGATTTTAATAATAACATACGGCGGAGCTGCTTTTACGGCTTCGCCTTTTTTGCCGAGAAAGGAATTTGATACGGAGCTTAATGAGGAGGCCTGTAAATGGCAAATAAAATTAATATTAAGCTCATTCTTGAGCTTACAGACAAAGTTATGTCCGGCAGAGCAATTGAAGCAGCATCTCATGTGAGTCATCATTCAATAACTGCTGTAAGATGATATATACATGCTCTGAGGCATGGTGGAATAATCAGCGCTTTACCAGTTTGGACAAATATACTCGTAATGGAATAACTATGTACAGCAGCGCTGCAGATAAGATAAAGCTGTATATGTCGCTGTTTATAGGACGTGATGATGTCTATGCAAAAAGATGGGAGAGTAAGAAAGGAAAGTGTGGGTACCACCTCCCTCAAAGAGGGAGGTAAGGAAAAATAGTTTGCTAAACAATAATTTATATTACCACTCAGTATATTTTCTGTCTTTATTCACAAGCGCATTATAGTATATAAGGCGTTCATCTTCTTTTGTGAACTTTCCGGGACAGTTAGCTGTAACGGTATCCACAATTGAATTTTTGAGCCATTCATCTATATCGGTCTCCGTTATTTTCTCATTTGTCGGAATAACCGTATCTATAAATCGCTTGAAGCTTGAAAGATCGGTTCCGAATGCCGTTACAACATCAACCGCGCGCATAATATCAGTCTTTGCCATCCATGCTATAAACTCCACAAGCAGCGCACCGTTGGCTCTGCCGTGAGGAATTTCCTTTGAGCAGGTAAGCTGATGTCCCATAGCGTGAACAACATTAAGCCCCGTATGCGCAACAGCCATACCGCCCGTTGACGCGGCAACAAGGAGCTTTTCTCTGTCCCCCTCCGTTACGTGTCCCGAAACAAGCGCGTCCGCGCACTGACCTATAAGACGTATCGCCTCGAGAGCGACAATATCAGAAAACTCCGACGCCTGAGAGTTAAGATACGACTCAACAGCATGGCACAGAGCGTCTATAGCCGTATTGCGCGTAACCTCCAGTGGCAGCGTAAGTGTATAGCGTGAATCAAGATATGTGGCATACGGAAAACACTGCTCGGAGCTGAAGCTCTTCTTATTATGTATATCGTCGAGCGTCATCATTACATACTGTGTTGTGTCTGAGCCGGTTCCGGCTGTTGTAGGAATGCACACAACCTTTAACGGATTATTCTCGTATTTTTCCTCGTAAATCCGCATCGGCTCAATGTCGTTTGCCGCATATACCGCAGCCGCCTTGGCAGCGTCCAATGTTGAACCGCCGCCGATACCGATAACATAATCTATATTGTCGTGCGCCATCATTTGTCCGAGCGAGTATATTTCGCTTATTCCCGTTGCTGATGTTATTTTGTCATAAATCTGATATTCAACATTATTCTCCCCCAGCACATCCGTAACGTCCTTTAAAGCCCCCGACACCACTGCCGACTGCTTACCTGTTACTATCATGCACCGCTTTCCATGTATAAGATGACGCGGATGGCGCTTAACACAATTCTTGCCCGACAAAAGGGTTGTCGGCATAAAATACTTTGGCATTTCTTTAACTCCCTTGTTTATATAATATCTTTATTTTAAATCATATATATTTCCGCTGTCCCTGACAACAAGACCGCTTATTTCAAGCATCATCAGCGCTGTTCCTGTCTCAGCACCCGGCACTCCGAGCTTTCGCGTAATCTCGTCGGGATGAAGCGGGCTTACATTTAACAGCTGCAGTATCTCCGCCTCGGTCTTGCTCAGACCGCTCATATCAATTCCGGCAAGCCTGTCAGTAACCTCGTTCTTTTCCGGAGCTTCAAAGCCGTATTCCTCCAGAATATCCTCCGCGCAGGTTACAGGCTTTGCTCCCGCCTTAATCAGCTCATTTGTTCCGACCTGATTTATATCATAAATCTCTCCGGGCACTGCGAACACATCACGATTATTTTCAAGAGCATACCGCGCTGTAATTAATGCGCCGCTTTTTTCCGGAGCCTGAATTACAAGAGTTCCCTGCGCAAGTCCGGCAATTATCCTGTTTCTTCTCGGGAAGTTATAGCCTAACGGTCTTGTTCCCGGCGGATATTCCGAAAGGATCGTTCCGTTCCGGCAAATCTCCTTATATAGGTCCTTGTTCTGATACGGATATATGACATCAATGCCGCTGCCCAGAACCGCAATCGTTTTTCTTCCCGCGTTTACCGCTGCGGCTGCCGCAAACGTGTCAATACCCAGCGCCATGCCGCTTACTATAACCGCGCCTTTTTCCGCAAGCGCCTTTGAAAGCTTTTCACATGCACGCCTGCCATATGCCGAATATTTTCTTGTTCCGACTACCGCAATTCTCAGTTCGTCTTCATCATTAAGCTTAGCTCCCAGAGCATAAAGAACCGCCGGAGGGGAATATATTTCTTTCAATAGTGCGGGATATTCCTCATCTTCAATTGTGATAATCCTTCCTCCTATTTCTTTCATCCTTGCCCGAACCATTTCGGCC
>JBJEFT010000413.1:0-4545 GCA_051874315.1 Candidatus Ornithomonoglobus sp. | reverse complement strand
CTTCCTTCTTGAAGTATCCGGCTGTGATAAAGATGTCCAGGAGAACACTCTGAATGAAATCCGTATATGTGTGTCCCTCAGCTATATACTCATCGTAAATATCATACACCGCTTCACGATTGATGCCGTGCTGATAATACGTAAGCGCGCCCCAGAAAATAGCGATCGTGTCGCTCATCAAGGGGAGTATTCCTTTCTGTGCGTCAATAAGGATGTCAAGCGGGTTTTTCTTGATTTCCTTTTCAACCTCAACGACCTTTGCCGAACTCATTCTGAGCTTATAATCCTTTTCACCGATTTTTAATGTTGTATAAAGCATTTATGATTCCTCCCTGTTATTACGCTGTTGCTTCTGTGTAAGTTACTTCTGACTGCATTGCAAATGACGCGATATATGTAAGCGCGCCGTTCACCTCGATGCCTGACATACGGACCGATACGTCGGCTGTCCATGAGAAGCTTGAACCGTCCGGCAGGCTCAAGCGTGTATGTATCGGGCGTGCCCTCCGCCGCCTTGAGCGTCTTAAACGAGCTGTCAGACTTATCCCCGTCATAAAAGAACGTAAATTCAAGATCGCCGTAATCCTTTACTCCGAGTATATACTGCTTTACGCTGTCCTCTAATGTCGTAACGTCAATCTTTTCCGGCGTGCCGCCAAGCTCCGGTGCGCTCTTAAGGTTAGGGAGTTTAGTCTTGCTCGTTGATGAACCCTTGTACATCTTTACGCCTATTGACGCTAATCCTGCGTGTTCTGCCATGTAAAATCACTGTCCTTTCTTAATACGTTTCCCGCACCAGACGTCTGTATGTCCAGATGTGGCGGTATAATCCGCCCGCATTCTGCGGCAGTCCGCCGGTGCGTACAAAAAATGCGGATTTCATGACCTTATCAACCTCTTTCGATAAAGCCATGACCTCCGCTTTGCTGTGCGCCCACACGTTTATCGTGTAGGCAATATTGCTGTATCCGACTGTATCACCTACGGCGTTATCGCTGTTTTCGGTTTCGCTGTAGGTGACAAGTGGAAATTTGTTAGCGCTGTCCTGCACCTCCTCGGCTATCAGCGTTATGCCGTTCTCCTTGAACAGCGCCACCAATTCCGGTGTTACATCAACCACCGTTTATCACCCCATTCATTCCCTGCGCCAACGCCTCTTTTACCTTGTCCCGGTTATCAGCAAGAGCCGGACGCAGGAACGGCTTAGGCTTGTTGCCTGCCGTCCATATAGTTTCTCCGGTTCTTTCATCGGTGTAAGCCCACGGTGTTTCACGGCCATCGCCGTTTTCGGCAAATTTACCTGTTCCAAATTCCTGATATGGTGCATACTCGGTATTGGTTCCCACATATCCTACAAGCTCTTTGCCTTCCTGCACGATCTCGTGTGTTATGGAGGCTTTTAATGCGCCTGTCGGGTGTTCAAATAAGCCGGTACAATTCTTTTTAGCTGCCGTTTCTACAATACGACAAGCCTTATTCAACGCTGCTTCGTACGTTTCGCTGTTTTGAAGTCTGAGCAGCTTATTTCTGAGACCGTCAAGCCCCTCAACCTCTCCCGGCATCAGACCACCTCACGCAGGAATACCACGCAGCGCCGCGCGTAATTATTCGCAAGCAGAACCTTGTAAGCTCTGCCGTCCTGAATAATCTGCATATTGTCCGTAAGCGGTGTATCAGTATACCCCACATGCGTAACGTCCTTATACCGCGCGTCATCGGTTTTGTTCTGACTGTACAAGGTTATGAATATATCGCATGAACCTGTCAGTTTGTATTCCGTTTCCGTGCCGTATGCGTCATATTCCCCGGTCAAGGTATACACATCGGCATATCTCATCGACCTGTTAAGTGCTGCCATCAGTCCATCACCAATAACCTTTCATGATAAAGCTCCTTCTTGATTTCGTCCGGATACTCCTGAGCGTAGCTGTAGGACGCTCCGGCATAGCTCTCGGAGTTCAGCCCCTCGGAGCCAAGCTTGTTATAATCAATAACCGCCATACGAATGATCGCGCCGTCAAGCGTTGAGGGTATGCTCTCAACGCCCGACAGATTGCAGAACATGACTATATATGATTTCACATCGTCTATAATCCCGTTCAGCAAATCATCTTTTTCGGTACTCTTGATATTCAGGCGGACCTTTAAACGCTCAAGTATCGTCATGATCAGGCAACTACCTTCTTAACGATAACGGTCTGGGGCTTTGACACTTTAAGACCGTAAACCTTTCTGCCCTGGACAGCGGATGCGCCGATATAATTGTTTGTGATCTTCTCGATACTGACATCAACCTTCCACTCCTCTACACGGTGACACCAGTTCGGATGCCCCGCAATCATCTCGACATCGTCAGAGAGTCTCTCACATTCATATACCGCATAACCCGCAATCTCGCCTATTGCGCCGCTTTCCTTCATCTGCTGAGATATGTCGCTCTGGCGGATGAAATGATCGTCCATGAGCAGCTTGCCGTATGTATCCGGTGAAACGATAAGCCATCTGCCCTGAAGCGGAACATGCGCCTTTGACTGCGCTGTTCTGAGCGCGATAACCGCCGAATACGCTGTATCACCTGTAACAGCTTCGGTATCTTCCGCCACCGTGCCGTTTGTCTCCAGACACTTTATCGATTCAGCGTCAATATCTGCCGAAAGACCGTAAGCGGCGCTGTCAAGTCTCTCTGCAACAATACCGTCCGGAACCGCAGCCGCGTCATAGCCGTCGATAATCTCGTTTACTGCTCTGTCGTGATCTATCAGAAGATTTATGTATGTTGTTGAACCTTCCTCCAGTTCAAGACCGGTTGCCTTATCATAGTCTCTGACCGATACCTCTGTATCTCTTACCGGTATCTTTACAACTCCCGCCTTCGGGTCGCCCTCATAGCGGTTGTTAAAAATAACATTGTCCCTGGTAACAAGGGACGCTCTGAGTTTTTCGTCAATCAGTGACGAATAACGCTCCTGTAATGCATGTGCCATATTTTCATCATTCCTTTCTTTTTATGGCTGATAATTATTTCTTAAGATTCGGATTGAGCTTATAAAAAGCAGCTTCAACGCCGCTTACAGGCTTGCCACCGCTGCCGACACGCGGTGTTCCGCCGCTTGCCTTGAGCTTATCGTCAACGCCCTTCTCGATAGCCGCCTTAATGACCTTTTCCACAGTCTTGATCGACTTATCGACGCTGTCGGCATCTGTGTAGTCCAGAATGTCCGCAAGAGAAGCGTCAAGACCCTTTTCGCGGAGTGTGTCTCTCGCTGTCTGCTGAAGCTCACGCTTTGCGACAGCCTTTTCGCGCTCGGCAAGCTTATCCTCTCTCTGCTGCTTCTCATATTTGGCTCTTTCCTCCGCCGTCATATTCGCAAGCTTTTCCGCCTCGGTCATTTTGCCCTCATACTGCTTTTTCTGATCATTAAGCAGCTTATCGACGTCCGCCTGTGAATAGGTCTTGCCTGCCGTTTTCGGGTCTGCTCCGCCTTTCGGCTCCGGCTTCGGCTCTGCACCGCCGGCCGGCTCTGCTCCGCCCTGCGGCTTCGGGTCTGTTCCTGCATTGTTGTCCATGATAAAATGCTCCTTTCGTGTATAAAAATAAAGCCTTTTTATGCCGTGCTCAGGGCAGTTTTATTTCAAATTCGGAAACGTTTCCGAATTTGCGTACTAAAAAAGCACGCTTGCAGTTTTTACCGCTTACGTGCTCAATTTATTAAATTATCATAAGAAAACCGCCTTGATTTCTCAAAGCGGTTAAATAGGATCGGTTATCCGGCAGGCGTGGCGTGCTCCTGCATCTCTCGGGTTTCCCCTGTCAGTACCAGCGGCGTGTGGATGCCACGAAATTGTCCACCTCGAATAACCCCTCTTATCTTACTGTCATTATATCACGTTTATTCCGATTTGTAAAGTACTTTTTTTGTTCTTAGATAACGGTTATAACGTTTTTCATCAATTCTTAAAAATGTTATAATAGAATTTTTATAATTCTGCGGATCCGATGACGTTTTTAATCTCAATATCATTTGATAATCTTTACCGTTTTCTGAGATATGCTTTAAAATAAACGCTGTATTGGGTTTGTTTGCCTCTAATATGTAATCAGGGTCACTTAATATATCATTTGCATATTTGAAATATTGCTCGTAATCATCAGGATGTCTTTCTCGTATATGCTGTATCCGCTCGTCAGTTATAATGACTTCATCGGTTTTTATATCCTTTGTTACACACTGATACTTCTTAATATCAATTTTTCCTATTGTTTTCACACTATTGACCGCCGTTCCGCTGTTTGCTGATTTAATTATACCACTTTCAGCCGAATTGTCAACAGTTTTTTCACCCCGTTGCTCCGCATACTGCCTTCTTACATCCTCAACGTCCTCATCCTCAACTGCAAGCCATGTACACCGGCAGTTCGGATGCCCTATCGTACACGGTGTTTTGTTTATCGGATACGGATTATCCGCCGCAATCGCCAGACAATCCGGACACGCCGTAGGCTCACACTCAAACTCCAGATAATTCACGCCTTCGGAGCGGTAT
>JBJEFT010000412.1:0-4545 GCA_051874315.1 Candidatus Ornithomonoglobus sp. | reverse complement strand
ATACGGTCAAGCAGCGGCTTTGAAATAGTATCCAGCGTGTTTGCGGTCGTTATAAACAGCACCTCCGACAAATCAAACGGCACCTCTATATAGTGGTCGCGGAACTCATTGTTCTGCTCGTTATCCAGAACCTCAAGCAGCGCCGCCGACGGGTCGCCCTTATAGTCAGCGCCCATTTTATCTATTTCATCAAGCAGCATCACGGGATTTCTGACCTTCACCTCGCGCATTGCGGCCATAATTCTGCCCTCCATCGCGCCGATATAGGTCTTTCTGTGTCCGCGTATATCGGACTCGTCATGTATACCGCCCAGCGACACGCGCACAAACTTTCTGTCAAGAGCGCGCGCGACGGACTTAGCTATTGAGGTCTTGCCGACACCCGGAGGTCCTTCAAGGCAGAGAACCGTTGAATTTTTCCCATTCGTCATCTGTCTTACCGCCAGAAATTCAAGGATCCTTTCTTTAACCTTTTCAAGTCCATAGTGATCCTCTTCGAGAATTTTTTCGGCTTTCTTAACATCGAATCGTTCCTCTGTTCTTGCCTTCCACGGAAGATCGAGAACCGTTTCGATATATGTTCTCAGCACAGCGCTGTCGGAGCCCGCCGCGGGCAGCCGTGAGTAACGGCTTATATCCTTTGTCAGCTTCTCATCCGTTTCCTGCGGCAGTCCAAGCTCGCTCAGCTTCTGCATGAACTCATCCGCCTCAGCCCCAATGCCGTCCTTATCGCCAAGCTCCTCCTGAATGACCTCAAGCTGCTCGCGTAGGAAATATTCGCGCTGATGCTCGTTCATACGCTCCTTTGTCTTACGGATTATAGACTGCTCAATTTCGGTAACTTTTATTATATGTTCAAGTCCTGAAAGTATCGCTGAGGCTCTTTCACAGTAATCAAGCTCGTTAAGCAGGCTCTGCTTGACCTCCTGGTCAAAATCAATAATTCCGGCAACTGTGTCGCAAAGCTGACCCAGATGCCTTATCGCCATTATGCTCAGAAATCTGTCGGCAGCCACCTTTGTCGAAACACCGAAATATTCCTCGACCTTTTTCTTTATCGCCCTGCAATATGCCTCTTCCCTGTCGGAAAGACCCGAATATGTCTCATTGACTTCCTCGACCTCGCACACAAATGAAGGGCTTTCCTGTACATAGCTGCGTATAATTCCTCTCGAAAGTCCTTTTACGATAAGGCGCGTCACATTTCCGGGCAGATGCATTACCTGCTTTATAACGGCAATTGTTCCGACACGGTAAAGGTCATCCGGAGTTATATTGTCCTCTTTATCCGGCCGGCGCTGCGTAACAAGAAAAATTCTTGAATTATCACGCATCGCATCCTCAATTGCCTTTATTGAAGCCGGGCGCGCAATATCAAAATTAAGCTGCATATACGGAAACACTACTATGCCCCGCATTGCGACCGTAGGAAAAACATGTGTGTATTTTTCCAAATTTACTCACTCCAATTAATCGATATTCTCAGCGATCAGCTCAGCCATTTTCTTACAGCCGACCTTCTTCATACCCTCGCTGTAGATGTCCGGTGTTCTGTAATCCATATCAAGGACCTTATCCACAGCCGCATTTATCGCCTTTGCCTCATCTGCAAGACCGAAGGACATTTCAAGCATCATAGCGGCCGAAACAATCGTGGCGATCGGGTTTGCCTTGTCCTGTCCTGCAATATCCGGCGCCGAGCCGTGAATGGGCTCATACATACCGCACTTTGTCGCGCCCAGTGACGCCGACGGGAGCATACCGATCGAACCGGCAATAGCGGACGAAAGGTCTGATAAAATATCACCGAAGATGTTTGATGTAACAATTACGTCAAACTGCGCCGGATTTATAGCAAGCTGCATTGCGGCGTTGTCCACATACATATGTGTGAGGGTAACCTCCGGGTAGTCTTTTGCCATCTCTGTAATTGTCTTTCTCCAGAGCTTTGACGAATCAAGAACATTTGCCTTATCGACCGAAACAACTCTCTTATCTCTGAGCATAGCAGTCTCAAAAGCGATTTTTCCTATTCTCTTTACTTCCTCAACGCTGTAGCGCTCCTCGTCGCTTGCCCATGAGCCGTCCTCCGCGGTGTGTCTTTCACCGAAATAAATACCGCCTGTAAGCTCGCGCACGACCATTACGTTAAGACCGTTTTTAAGCTTTTCATCCTTAAGCGGTGAAGCGTCCTTAAGCTGCGGCTTTAAGATTGACGGACGGAGGTTTGAATAAAGTCCGAGAGCCTTTCTTATGCCCAGAAGTCCCTTTTCGGGTCTCTGGGGGCAGTTGTCCCACTTAGGGCCGCCTACCGCGCCCAGAAGAACACTGTCGGACGCCTTACAGATGTCTATTGTCTCCTGCGGGAGCGGAACTCCTGTCGCGTCAATTGCGCAACCGCCCATGAGCACGTCCGTATAATTGAACTTATGATTATATTTTTCGGCAACGGCGTTGAGAACCGTAACGGCGCCCTCAACGATTTCGGGACCTATCCCGTCGCCCTTGATCAATGCTATATTAAATTCTGCCATAATTACATCTTTCCTTCTTCTATGTATTTTACAAGTCCGCCTGCGTTAATAAGCTCCTGCATGAACGGCGGGAAGGCTGTAGCCTGATATGTCCTGTTCTTTGTCTCATTTGTTATAACGCCTGTGTCAAAGTTGATCGAAACTGTTTCACCCGCATCAATATCCTTTGCAGCCTCGGGGCATTCAAGGATAGGGAGACCTATGTTAAGTGAATTTCTGAAGAAAATTCTTGCAAAGCTCTCCGCGATCACGCATGAAATACCGCTTGCCTTGATCGCGATCGGAGCGTGCTCACGCGATGAACCGCAGCCGAAGTTTGCGCCGCCGACCATGATGTCGCCCGCTTTGACCTTGTTTACGAAATCCTTGTCTATATCCTCCATGCAGTGTTGCGCCAGCTCCTCGGGAAGCGAGGTGTTGAGGTAACGCGCAGGGATTATAACGTCCGTATCTATATTATCTCCATATTTGATTACTGTACCTTTTGCATTCATGATTTATTACTAACTCCTTTCACACTACTTCTTCCGGAGCGGTTATTTTACCGGTCAATGCGCTTGCAGCCGCAACCTCAGGGCTTGCAAGATAAACCTCACTCTCAACGTGACCCATACGTCCGAGGAAGTTACGGTTTGTTGTTGAAACACAGCGCTCGCCCGCGGCTAAAATACCCATATGACCGCCGAGACACGGACCGCAGGTCGGAGCCGAAATTACGCAGCCCGCCTCAACAAGAGCTGACAAGGTGCCGTCCTTTAACGCTTCAAGATATATCCTCTGTGTAGCCGGGAATACGATAACTCTTATTCCCTTCTTGACATGTCTGCCCTTTAATATCTCCGCGGCTCTCTGAAGGTCTGAAAGGCGGCCGTTTGTGCAGGAGCCTATCACAACCTGGTCAATCTCAACATCGCCCCAGTTTTCCGGTGTTCTCGCGTTCTCCGGCAGATGCGGGAATGCGACTGTGTGCGGAACCTCGCCGAGGTCAATATTTATAACCTGTGAATACTCAGCATCCTCGTCAGCGGTGAATTCAACAAACTCTCTTGTTGAATGCTCCCTCATATATTCGCGTGTGAGATCATCAATCTCAAACACACCGTTCTTTGCGCCCGCCTCGATCGCCATGTTGGCGATTGTGAAACGGTCGTCCATTGTGAGAGTGTGAAGTCCCTCGCCTGTAAATTCCATTGACTTATAGAGCGCGCCGTCAACGCCAATCATACCGATTATGTGAAGAATTAAATCCTTACCGCTTGTATACGGCTTAAGCTTTCCTGTAAGGTTGAACTTAATAGCCTCCGGCACCTTGAACCACGCCTTGCCTGTCGCCATACCGGCAGCCATATCGGTTGAGCCGACACCTGTTGAAAAAGCGCCGAGAGCGCCGTATGTACAAGTATGTGAATCGGCGCCGATAACAACGTCACCCGCTACAACAAGTCCCTTTTCCGGGAGGAGCGCGTGCTCAATACCTACCTCGCCGACCTCAAAATAATTTACGATGTCAAGCTCATTTGCAAAGTCTCTTACAACCTTAGCCTGCTCCGCAGACTTAATATCCTTGTTAGGCGTGAAGTGATCGGGAACAAGCGCGATCTTGCTCTTGTCAAACACATCACTAAGTCCTAACTTCTTAAATTCACGAATACCCACCGGAGCCGTAATGTCGTTGCCGAGCACAAGGTTCAGCTTTGCCATTATCAGGTCTCCCGCCTTAACAGATTCCAATCCCGCCGCTCTGGCAAGGATTTTCTGCGTCATGGTCATACCCATTTTTATCAATCCTTTCCGCTGTTTTGCTTCGTAAAAATACTTATATACATTATATTATAACACAAGCTTGCCGATTAGTAAATACTTTTTTGAAAAAATCTGTATATCCCCGTGTACAGTGGTTATGTAACAATTGAAAAAACTACATATATCCAACCGTTATGGCATGATATGCGTAGGTTTTATAATATCTGCTTAAATCTGACAAAATATCTTGCTTTTGCCACAAAAATAT
>JBJEFT010000411.1:0-4559 GCA_051874315.1 Candidatus Ornithomonoglobus sp. | reverse complement strand
GGCGACGGCGCTCTTACAGGCGGTGAAATTTATGAGGCGATAAATGATGCCGGACATTCCAAAACACCGCTAATACTTATTCTTAATGACAATACCATGTCAATATCAAAGAATGTCGGAGCGGTTTCGAAGCATCTGAGAAACATAAGAATAAACAGATATTATTTTCAATCAAAGAAGCGCATTGAAAAAATACTTAACCATATTCCGCTGCTCGGAACATGGCTTAAGCATACAATTCAAAGGATTAAGACAAATGTCAGAAGGAAAATACTTCCAACCACGTTGTTTGATGATCTCGGCTTCCGATATATAGGACCGATCGACGGACACGATCTGCCGTCGCTTATCACCTGCCTTGATTATGCAAAGACGGAAAAAAAGCCGGTATTTCTGCATGTAAGAACCGTAAAGGGCAAGGGCTACGCGCCCGCGGAAAAGAATCCTTCAGCATTCCACGGTGTAAGCGGCTTTGACCCGAAAACAGGGGACTTAAAGCCGGGCAGCGACAGCTACAGCAATCTGTTTGGAAAAAGCATTGTGCGTATTGCGGAATATAATGATAAGGTTGTCGCAATAACCTGCGCAATGCCGGACGGTACGGGGCTTGTTGAATTTTCTAAGAGGTTTAAAAGCCGTTTCTTTGATGTCGGAATTGCAGAGCAGCACGGCGTTACGTTTGCGGCAGGAATGGCGGCTTCAGGATATATACCGGTAATACCGCTGTATTCCACTTTTCTCCAGCGCGCCTTTGACCAGACTCTCCATGATGTATGTCTGCAAAATCTCCATGTTGTCTTCCCCGTTGACAGGGCAGGTCTTGTCGGCGCTGACGGAGAAACGCATCAGGGAGTATATGATCTTTCATTCCTTGCCGGTATGCCTAATATGACGGTTCTTTCGCCGTCATCATTTGAACAGCTCAATTCGATGCTTGATTATGCGGTAAATTCGCATAAGGGGCCTATCGCAATACGCTACCCGCGCGGAAATACTCAGACAACCTATCCTTTTGAATATTTCAAAATCGGCGCCGCGATAACCAGAAAACAGGGACGTGACGTTTCAATCATCACCACAGGACGAATGGTATATACCGCAGAAAATGTTGTCAGGCTGTTAAATGAAAATAATATCGACGCAGAGGTTATTGAGCTTCCTACGGTATATCCGCTGTGCGAATCGGCAATACTCGCCTCGGCAATGAAAACCCGTAACGTGGTGACAATAGAGGACAACATAAAATCCGGCGGAATGGGTGAGCATATTGCAGAATCGCTGCTGCACAGAAATGTACAATGCCGTTTCAAGGCATTCGCGTTCCCGAATGAACCTATTGTACACGGAACGGTTGATGAGCTTGATAAAAAATATGGTATGGACGCGCAGTCGATCGCAGCCTTCATAATAAAAGGATTGAAATCATGGCAAAAGTAAGATTGGACGTATATATAGTAGATAAGGGTATGACAACAAGCCGCGAAAGAGCCAAGGCTCTTATAATGGCGGGACAGGTTTATGTCAAAAATCAGAAATGCGATAAGGCAGGAACGATGATTGACGAAAATGAGACGGATATTGAGATACGCGGAGAGCAGCTCAAATATGTAAGCCGCGGCGGACTTAAACTTGAAAAAGCAATGCAGGAATTCCCAATCACTCTTGACGGTAAAACGGCTATGGACATAGGCGCCTCAACCGGCGGCTTTACCGACTGTATGCTTCAGAACGGTGCAAAAAAGGTTTTTGCGGTCGATGTCGGATACGGTCAGTTCGCATGGAAGCTCCGTCAGGACGAAAGAGTTGTCAATATGGAGCGCACAAACATCCGTTATGTTACACCGGAGGACATAGGAGAGCCGATAGACTTTGCATCTATTGATGTTTCCTTCATTTCTCTGAGACTTGTGCTCCCCGTTGCTTATAATCTGCTTAGTGAATCAGGTGAGATTGTAGCTCTTATTAAGCCGCAGTTTGAAGCCGGCAGAGGTCAGGTAGGTAAAAAAGGTGTTGTTCGTGACAAAAAAGTTCACTTTGATGTGATCAGAACAGTCCTTGATTTTGCCAATGATTCCGGCTTTGACATTGCCGGACTTTCTTTCTCACCCGTAAAGGGTCCGGAGGGAAATATCGAATATCTTTCATATCTGAAAAAGTCCGGAGAAAAACACAGGATAACGGATGATGAGATTCTTGCGGTTGTCGCCGCATCACATGAACAGCTTGATAAATGAATTTACAAAGGAGGATACCCGGTATGCTGGCAGATGATATTATTATAACCGGGAACCGCGCCATTGCACGCTCTTATGCAAAGATTAATCTGACTCTTGACGTGCTTGGCAGACGCCCTGACGGATATCATGACGTTGAAATGATTATGCAGACTGTATCTTTATTTGATCTGCTTATCATTGATAAGACACATAAAGATATAACCATTTCCACAAATCTGAAATTTCTTCCGAATAATGAAAAGAATATCGCATATATGGCGGCAAGGGAATTTTTCAGATACACGGGTATTATTGGCGGCTGTAAGATTATGATACACAAAAATATACCCGTTGCTGCGGGGCTTGCGGGCGGCAGCGGAAATGCTGCGGCTGTTCTTTGCGCGCTTGATATGCTGTATAATACACAGCTGGATACAGACACACTCTGTATGCTTGGACTTAAGCTGGGCGCTGATGTTCCGTACTGTATTCTCGGCGGAACGGCGCTTGCCGAAGGCATAGGTGAAAGGCTCACTCCCCTCCCCTCTCTTGCGCCATGCACTATTCTTATGGTAAAGCCTTCTGTAAATGTTTCAACAGGAACAATTTACGAAGCCATTGATTCCGCGGAAATTACAGAGCGTCCTGACACCCCTGGAATGATTGACGCTATACATCGCGGCGACATCAACGCTGTCGCATCAAAGCTTTCAAATGTTATGGGTACCGTAACTGAAGGCATTCATCCCATAATCCGCGGAATAAAGAAGAAAATGATAATGAACGGCGCTTTGGGTGCGGTTATGAGCGGCTCGGGTCCTACTGTCTTTGGTATTTTTCCCGATTTTAAAACCGCCAAGACCGCTCATGACAGCTTTTCATACCAATTTAAAGAGGTATTTGTTGTAAAAACGAAATAAATATATGGGAGGCATAGTATGGCTAAAAAGAAAACAAAAACGTCCCACAGCGATTTATATACCGGTGATGAAGCTGCTGATATTATCGAATTAAACGATGCGGCAGATGAGGATACATCATCTGTTAATTCTCATGGCGGACTTTTTAACATAAAAGAAAAAATAGATACATTAGTTAACGGAGAGGAACCTATCGTCATTATAGGCAATAAAACCGGCGATGAAGAAGTGCATGAGGACGCATTCGGTATTACATTACGCGAAAGAAATGTTCTGGCTTATATAATCACAGCATGCATCGCGGCGGCTATTATAGCAGGCTCATTCACCCTTGCAATCTATCTTCCCGGAGACAGCGACCTTATAAACAGCCGTGCCGGTGATCTTCTTCAGAGTGATGAAGAATATTCTTCTCTCCTTGAAAAGAAGGAGAGCCTTGAATATGAGGTGAACACGCTTCAGGCGGAAAGCGATGAAAAGAAAACACAGGTTGACAACCTCAATGATTACGATAATACAATGGCAGGACTGGATATGAAAATAAAAGAAAATCGTGACGAAATCATTATTCTTAAAGCTGAGATGAGTGAAAAACAGGCTCAGCTTGACGGACTCAATGCCAGCATATCCAGTAAAAACGGTACTCAGATAACGCTCACGCCCGGAGTTTACACTGTAGGCACCAATCTTCAGGTCGGTAAATACTCAGTAACCGGCAGCGGCAAATTCCAGGTGGCATCATCTGACGGGGTATCAAAGGTAAACGAAATTCTCGGCGCCTCGCCATATACAATCACTCTTGAACAGGGCGATAAGGTGAGTATAGGGTCATCCACAAAATTTACACCTGTTGATTAAGGAGGGTACAATGAACCGAAAAAAATTTATATTAACAATTGTTATGCCCATCGTTATCAGTATGTTAATAGGCGCTATAATTATTGTGTTCAGCAACAACTTTATTATTCCTCCTAAAGCCCGCGCAGTTGCCAGTGCAGAAAAATCCAGACTCAATACTGAAATTGCAGCGCTTCAAAAGCAAATGGAAGCTATTGAAAACGATATTGCGACTTACAATAATGATATTACCAACAGGGAAAGCCTATTAGCTGAAATGCAGGAAAGACAAAGCTCTCTTGAAGACTACGAATCAGAGCTTGAAGAAATTGAAGCAAAAATAGCAGATATTGACAAACAAATCGAAGAAAAAAATAATATACTCAATACACTTTCTGATATTAAAGAAGAAACAGAGGGTGAGGCAAAGGAGTTAGAGGAGGGCGAATATAAATGTCCTGCCGATATAGCTGCCGGAAGATATATAATTGAGGGCGATGCAAAAATATATCTATACTCAATTGCAAATACATTGTCAAAGAAAGAGGACCTTACAACGCTTGCTACTCATTCGTTTAAGTTTGAA
>JBJEFT010000410.1:0-4566 GCA_051874315.1 Candidatus Ornithomonoglobus sp. | reverse complement strand
CATATCAAAATCCGCTGTTATAACACCCTCAGCGGCGGGATTCAGACGAACCGTTACCGAATCATCCGATGTCTTTCCCGCAGTGAGTTTTATATTTTCATTTTCCGCGTCATATACTGCCGTACCCGAAAGCACCGGCACATTGTCACCCTCGGGAGCGGTCTGATCCGTTGAAAAATCCCAGCTGTAGCTTACTCCCGGTGTATCTGTCGGCTTCTCAGCGAGCGGATTTTCTGTTGGTTCCGGACCGTTTTCATAGACCGCCGCGATCGATTCTCCCGCTGTTGTACCGATTTCGTTATATATCGGCTGGTAA
The DNA here is from genome assembly GCA_051874315.1 of Candidatus Ornithomonoglobus sp. GTDB lineage: Bacteria > Bacillota > Clostridia > UBA1381 > UBA1381 > Ornithomonoglobus. The sequence goes on along the minus strand of JBJEFT010000410.1, from coordinate 4,250 downwards.
TAATGATACTGGTCGCGCATCCGCGACAACGCGTTATCGGTATATAAATCAGCAGCCGTGTAAATATGCCCGTTATCCTCCGCAAGCTCCTGCTGCCATATATTCACATTTTTATACCGTTCATCTGTTTCAAGCGCTGTTTCAGACGGCTCCTCGCCTTCCGCAAGTCCGTAGTTTATGTTGTAGTGACCTGTTTTCACAATAAACATATCCGTTATTCCCGCGGCTTTCATATTATCGAAGATCGCGAGAGTATTTGTCTTATATACGCTCTCGGAACGGTTATTGTCCGCATCCGCCTCGCCCTGGCACCAGACCATGAATTTTCTGCGTACTGTATAACCCGCCTTTTCGAGATATGCCGCCGCGTCATTATAACGTCTTTGCATTTCAGCCTTTACATCGGCTGTCACAAACCATTTTGACTCCTGTCCTCCGCGTGACGCCTGGACACCGACAATCGGAACGCCGGTCTTGTCGTAATACGCTTTCATAAGCGCCGGTACCATATCGCCCGAACGGCGGTCAATACCGTTTGAGCCCGCATCGTGGATTATATCATTATTCTCATTCTTACCGAACGGCTCGGTGACAGTTGAAAGAACATACGGAACAGTACCGTCGGCAAGCTTTGCATCGCCTACCGAATGAAGCTCAAAGCCCTCGCTCGCAGGGCATATTACCGCTTCCTCCGCGGTGCCGCGCCCCGCCATGTTTGATTGTCCGGAAAAAAGCACAAGATCAACAATCTTCTGATTGCTTGTATCGTTTAAAATCCATTCTTCAAGACCCGTTTCCGCCGCCGCCTTTTGGGCAATATTATGTCCTTCCTCCGGATATTCGGTATATCTCACGTTTGCCCCTGCGGACTGCAAAGCATTAACCGGTTTTCTTATATCCGCGATGGGTATCTTCGTATCAAGGAACCCCCCGAATGCCCATACCGCGGTATTGACATTGTCTGATATATCCGCTGTACCCGCGATAGGAATAATCTTATCCACCGCGCCGTCAGCCGCAAGCAAGTATGCCGCGTCAGCGCCCTCGCTCTGTCCCGCAACCACTGCCGTTGACGTGTTATATGCTGCCCCTGCCTCCGCGATATACTCTTTAAGCGCGTCAACATCCCATGTCTCCCCAGCCTGCGGCGCGGCAAGCACCGCTTTGCCCTCAAGCCTGTTAAACAGATACTGCGCGTTATAGAGCTGGCTGTAGTTATCCGTGCCAAAGCGTGATTTACCGCTCAGATATACAACAAGCGGAAGTCCGTTCTCCTCCGGAGCGTTTACGCGCGATATGATGCCGCCGAAGGTCTTTTCCTCATACCTCTCCGCAATCGTTCCTGCGGGAGCCGCAGGCTCTGTTGATTCAAACTCCGAAACACAGAGGTTATCAATACTCATATATCTTTCGGCGGCTGTCTTTGAGCGCGTGCCTGATATTTCAATTTTTGCAATATCCTTTGCTGCAGACTCCGAGATCACTCCCGTAAAGGCTGCTCCCCCCGCAGTCACGGTAACCTTCCTTGAATTGTAATCTATCGATGTTTTTATTGTTATTGCCGAATCCACACCGGAAACAAGCTTGCGTACTTCTTCTCCGCTTGCAGTTATGTCTCCGCATACGGTAAGCGTGTTTGAACCGTAAACCGCATCACTGCTGTAGGGATGAGCTGAGAAAGAAACGATCTCCTCTCCCTCGCTGTTTACGGCTCTGTAATTTATGAACTGGTTCCCCAGCGTCTTTGTATATCCCGTATAATCGAAAGAAAACTCCGTATTGTTCCTTATCGGCTCCTCAAAGTCTATAGTGAGATAACCGGCCGCTGCGGAATCTGACAGAAACTTTATCTCTCCGTTTTCACTGTCATACTCTGCATTGCCGGATATATACGGCACATTCACACCGCCTCTTGCCGGAGCATATGAGTCAAAATCCCAAAAGGAATAAGAGGATTCATATGCGGGGATCTCGTCCGTATCTCCCTCGTCTGCGCCGATGTCCTCCGTCGGCTCCGCGGGTTCTTCACCGCTCTCTGACGCTAAAAATGTAAGACTGTCTATATATGTTGAAGCCTTTCTGTAGCCGAAATAATAGATTCCGCCGCCCGTTGCATTGATCATAAGGCTTCCGCCATAGCCCTTGTAGACGTCGCCCTCAAACCAGCCTATGTCAGCTCCCGTTACGGTAATTGTACCATCTGAGGGGGCGGTAAATGCAATGTATGAGCCCTGTGCATATCTGCCGTTGCCGTTGCAGACCGTGCCGCTCCTAAGATACACTTTCCCGTCGGATGAAACATAGGTTCCTTCATATGTCAGATTAGCCGTTGTAAAATCATCAAGCTGTATTACGCTGTCTTCCGTGCCGTATACCGTATCCTCGCCGCTCTGCACAAGCTGTGTGAAATCACAGCTGTAAAGCTCTGTTGCCAGCGTTGTTTCCGTTCCTGTCACAAGTGAGCTCAGCATACTCATTGCCGCCGCCACGGAGATCAGCTTTTTTGTCCTTTCTTTCATGCCGTTTCTCTCCTTCAATTATTTATTATACTCTCATTTTAACACAACTGCATAAAATACTCTATTGCATTCCAAATCAATTAGCTTGCATTTTTTGTCCTCTTGTGTTATAGTAAAAGAGATGGGAGTGTGTATGCTATGGATAATAAAATCGTAAAGCACGGAAGTCATATAATAAATAATGATGTTAACGGATATATGTACAATCATAACATATCACAAGGCTATGATTTCAGTTCACATATACATAAATGCTATGAGTTCATATTGGTTTTTCACGGTAACCTTTTATATAACGTAGAAGGCAATGATTATATGCTTTCAGACGGTGATTTTGTCATGACCACGCCCTCGGAGCTCCATTCCTTCAGCTTTCCCGGAAATTGCACCTATGACAGGGCATTTCTTCATATATATCCCGGTATGCTTGATAAATTTCCTGAGCTCGCTGACAGTCTTAACTTGAGAAAGCCGGGATTCTTCAACCGTATTCCGTCAGAGCTCGTGAAAAAGCACGGAATAGACGTGATTTTCAGCAGTATAGAAAAATACTGCGCAGATCCTGTACCTGAAACAGATTTCATGGTATTTACCTATATGCTCCAGCTTATTACCGTAATAGGCAGAATTCTGCGTGAAGAAAACCCTCCGGAGCAAACTATCATTGCCAATAAAAAGGCCGGCTCTATTCTAAGCTATATTGACCGGCACTATACGGAAAGTATTACGCTTGAGGATATTTCCGGCGCCGTCTATATGTCCCCCTCATATACAAGCCGTATGTTTAAAAAAGAAACAGGAATGACAATCAAGGAATATATTAATATGCGCCGTGTTACTAAGGCAAAAAATTTGCTTATGGAAAGCAGAAAGGCCTCAAGTATTTTTACATACTGCGGTTTTTCCGACTATTCAACTTTTTACCGTGCTTTCACAAAATACATCGGTATGACTCCAGATGAATTAAAGCATATGCATGATTGAACTATTATTGATTTGCAATGAGATTCATAAAAACGGTATCTATCATGTTTTGACCATACACGATGCTGTCTCAGGTTATCAGAACTTACAGTACCGTTGGTTTTCGCTGCACGCATATATATTTGAAGTAGTAAATGAGCCTTATTCTCTTACACGCATTGCAGCTAGATATCGGCGAATAGGATAAGAACACGGAAAAGGTCACTGTATCAGTCTGTGATGGCTTTATAGAGGCGGTACTTGACTTGCAAGCACCGCCTGTTTTTTATTTTCATTTCATTTTCTTTCTATATTCGCGGACTGCACCCTGCGAGTTTTTTAAAGAACCTCTGAAAATTACCGAGCGAGGCATATCCGCAATATGAGCTTATATCAGTTATAGAATGCGTACTGCTTCTCAGAAGCTGTTTGGCTCGCTCTATTCTGACTTCCGCAATAAAATCGGAAATGTTTGTTCCCGTATAGTTTTTGAATTTTCTTGACAAATACTCGCGCGATATATGCGCCTGTTCGGCAAGGAAATCCAAGGTGAGATTACCGCCGAAATTGGAACGTATATATTTTATTACTTCATCTAAATCCTCGTTTTTGTTGTCTGATGTTTGTTGTTTAACAGTCTGAGTTTTGCAGAGTCTTGCTATATATATAAGAAGGTTTATCATACAATTCTCAATAATACAGTCGCTTCCTTCCGAAAAATGGTTATATTCGTGGGCAATTGCCATCAGTTGATTATAAACAATGCGC
>JBJEFT010000409.1:0-4583 GCA_051874315.1 Candidatus Ornithomonoglobus sp. | reverse complement strand
TGAGAAAAGCGTGGAGATTTTCAACAGTACCTTCACTGCAGAAGCAATGACACGCAGTACCGAAGATTTTTATCTAAATGTAATAGAGGGAAAAGGAGTAAAATAATGGCAAATAAGAAAAAATGGACTTTGATTGACACACTTATTGTTATTCTGGTCGTTGTTGCATGTGTTGGAGGCTATAAGATGTTCAGCACTAAAACAACCGGCGGAGAGTCAAGCAAAATAAAGGTGGAGGTAATGATATCAAATCAGGAGCAGTCTCTTGCGGACGCAATGACTATCGGTGATAATGTAACGGTGAGCCTTACAGAGAAGGATTCGGGAACACTTGTTGATCTCAGAACCGAGCCGGCGGTAACGATGGTTTACGACTCAATAAACGGTGAATATATAAATTCATCTGTTGAGGGAAGAATTGATATTTATGCCATAGTAGAGATGGATGTAACGGAAACAGAATATGCGTTTACGGCAGGGTCAACAATAGTTCAGGTCGGCACAAGGCTTCCGTTCAGAGGCAAGGGTTACGCAACAGAGGGCTATGTAATCACTATTGATGAGGAGGAATAATGAGATGAATAAAGACGGAAATATTAAAGGAAAGTTCAACATTATTGATCTTCTTGTAATAATATTGATAATTGCTGTTATAGCGGGTATAGTTGTCCGATTTGGAAGCAAAATAACTACGGCAGTAAAATCCGATGAGGAATTTGAGTATACAGTAAAGATTGAATCGGTAAGACAGTTTACGGTAGACGCTCTTGAAAAGAAGGGGAAGCTTTCAGATAAGAAAGCAACCGTAGATCTCGGCGAGATCATCGATGTACAGACAGAGCCGGCAGCCTTCCTTTCAGAAACTGCAGACGGACGTATGGTATATGCGAAGCAGCCGGATCGTTATACTGTTTATGTTACAATCAGAACACGCGGAAAGGAGTCTGATAACAGCTATATTACAGCTGATTCAGAGGAGCTTTCGGTAGGAAGAAATACGGATATATATTCAAAGTATGTTCATACAACAGGCGCTATTATGAGTGTAAAGAAGCTCAGCGATTGAGTTTGAAATTATAAGGGAGGACAATTCGTCCTCCTTTTATTTAATAGATAATATAACTCACAAAAAAATTAAAATTAATGCAACCTTTTAATATTCTGATTCGTATTATTAATGAAACCGGTTTTAAAAGACAATTGGAGGATGTGCGATGTACAGCTATACATATGATGATATAGCAGAGCGCTATATAGACACAGTCTATAGGCTTGCTTTAGCTCGCACAAAATCCCGTGAGCACGCGGAGGATGTAACGCAGGATGTATTTTTGAAGCTTATGCAGAGCAAAAAACAGTTTGAGCGTGAGGAGCATCTGAAGGCATGGCTGCTGAGGGTGACGATAAATCATACTAAGGATCTGCTGATGTCGTCATGGCTGCGAAAAACCGATGCGCTGGATGAAAATATTCCGGCAGAGGATGACGACAAAAGCGAGCTTTACGAGACGGTTATGCAGCTGCCGGTGAAATACAGAACGGTGATCCATCTGCATTATTACGAAGGCTACAGCATTGATGAAATTGCTCGGGTGATGAAGGTTAAACCGGGTACCGTTAAGGCGCAGCTGCACAGGGGACGTGAAATGCTTAAAAAGAATCTGAGCGGGGAGGTGATATGACATGGAGGATAAAGAATTTCGCAAAGCCTATAAGGAACTGTTTGACGGTATAAAGGCGGGCAATGAGCTGAAAGCGCGGGTGCTCGCAGGGAAACGAAGAAAATATGATGCAAGACCTGTTATTGCAGCAATAAGCACAATTGCGGCGGCAGTTGCCGTATTTGCCGCAGTCCGCGGATATGATTTCAGTCATAGAGATGACGGGACAATTACCGAAACAGCGGTAACCGAAACAGCCCCGCCACGAAAGGGTATTTCCGAACCGTTTGAACAAAATGAGGAAGAAATCGGTGAGCAGACAGAGGAGAGTGCGGAAAAGCCTGATGCCGTAACGGAGACATCGGAGCATGAGAAAAAACCTGCCTCCACGCCGGATGCGGCAAAGAAGACAACGGAGGACTATATGCGGGAGGCTGTCGAGGGTATGAATACAGCGGCTCCTTTTAAGGCACAGAGCGCAGCCGAAAAAACTCAGACTGCACCACCGGCGGCATCTGCGCCAAGGGAATCCGTATCGTCCGAACAGCAGACTGTTCCGCAGGAAACGGATGAATATACAAATGAGACAGACGGGGAACAGGAAGTATCCGCTGCACAGCCGCGTATCATGAAACAATCCTCCTATGAAGAGGCATCCGTACAGGGCGCTTCATCCTCAGAGGATACAGGCGAATCTCTTGTAATCCCATTTCCAACGGGACCGGTAATCTTGAGGATGAATTCACAGTCTGTTCTTGCGGAGTTTATGTATGAAGTTGTGCCGACAGCAGAGAATGAAGAGACGAAAGAGGAGTATCATACCGAAAAATGGGATAACCGGATGTATTTCGATTATCTGGGAATTGATATTATTAACGGATTGAAGCTGAGTGATGATATGAAATATTCCGGTGATGATGTGTACTATTTTGCTGTGGATGCAAATGGCAGACTGAAAAATGATACAAGAATATTCACCTTTGAGGGTTCGGAGGGGAGACTTGTAAGCGTACTCACATCACGCGACACGACCTTTGTAGATTCAATTCTCAGTTCACCGGAGGTTATGAAAAGCAGAATAAGCGATATTCAGGTCGCAGCCTTTCAGCCTGATCAGGCATATTACTTTTATATGAAGAGCAATGATGTGGCATATATAATAACGACGGAGGAGCTTGACGGTCAGGAAATTGCGGATCTGCTATTCTCAATTGATACGGAGCGGTAAGGAGATAAAAGATAATGAATATTATCGACAGGTAGGAGGGAGGAGCATTGAAGATAAGAACGACAATAGCCGGAATTGCACTGTCTTTTGTTGTGCCTGTGTGTGCGGCCGCTGCGGAAAAAACGGAATATACCGGCGCGGTAGATTTTGTGCTGTCCAACGATATAATGGACAGAGGAGCGGATTTGCGGCTCGGGGATAAGGTGACGAGGTGTGAGCTTGTTAAGATGCTTATGACAGCCGCAGACTGCGACGCGCTCGACAGTGCCATACCGGTATGGTTACGGAATTGTCAGGGTATGCCTGAAACACACTGGGCATATGAATATGCGGAACAAGCCGCAAAGATAGATTTGGCGGCAGGTATGAATTATACCGTTGATTATTTATCTTATCCTGACAATGAGGTCAGTCTTGCTGAGGCTGTAAAGATGACGCTTACCGCCTGCGGCATTGTAGGACATGGTTATAATGCTCCCGAAACCTATATTTTTCCGGGAGGATTTACATCGGAGGCGGTCATGTGCGGTGTTCTTGATGTATCGGAGCTTGACGATGAAATATTGGATTCGCATATAACGAGAGGAAAAGCCGCAGAGCTGATATATAAGGCATATAAAAGTGTGCAAAACGGAAAAATGAGCTTTGAATGCTGTGAGTTCTACACAGATGGGGACGGCATAAGGAAAACCGGCTACGGATTATTTTCGCAGGAGCTGAGCGTTAAAAATGCTGACTTGAGCGGAGATGTTACATGGGGGAGGAAAGAGGAAGACGGCACATACCATCCCTATGGATATTATAGCTGCATATATACCGGCACAAAATATTTTCCGACTATTCAGCCAAAGCTTATATATAATCAGTTTGAATCCGAGGAGGAGTATAAGGAGTATGCTAAGGAGTATGCTCCGGATACTTTCTCTTCCGCAGAGAATGTGTCACATATTTCATTCAGAACCGGTACGGCGGCAGCGGAAAACCTCAGGCATTATATAAAGGCAGGGTTTGTGCCGTACTATATAGAATATGGTATTAACAGAGGAGTATTATGGTCAGAGGAGCTGATTAATTACTATAGATATACGTCACCGGAAATTGAGAATGGAAAAAGCTTTGGAATGAATGCGGAAATAACGGAATGCCCGTGGAGTGAAAATAAGCTTGCAAGGTTTACGATAGAGGGGGAAAATGCAGAAAATGTTAAGGTAAGCGTTGTGTTCAATCCTGATGCCGTAAGCGAGTATCGTTATATAGGATATGAGGATGCCTCAGGAGTATTTGCGGATGCTGCCGACACATACGCGCCAATAGAGGGCGGCGAACAGCGTACGGCGGTGTATGAGCTTATTATGAAGGATAACAGCGCCGCGGAGGATGCGTTTACGGTTAATATAAGCTATAACAGACCGGGCGAAGCTGCGGCAATGAATGAGGAATTTAAGGTAGAGAACAAGGTTATGAAGGCTGATGCCGATACCTGCTTTGCGGCAGCGGCGGCGATGCTGGGCTTGATGCATAACAGGTTTATTGATGTGACATATGACGATGTTGCGAAGCTGGCAGCGAAAGGCGCCGGAGACGATGAGGAAAAACAGGACTTTGTCAGACTGGTAAGCATAGTTAAATAGCCGGACGAATAAAGCTTGACAACCGACTGCGTAATTGATATAATGTGTGAAAATAATGAAAAG
>JBJEFT010000408.1:0-4588 GCA_051874315.1 Candidatus Ornithomonoglobus sp. | reverse complement strand
CATCACTCGTGAATATTCCCATATCCACCAAGGGCGGAACTATTGTTCCCTCCTCAATAAGGTACTGCTTTTTGCGGTTATGCGCGGCCGGCTTTATACAGCACTCGGCGCTCTGCTTCTTTTTATAGGTTACATGTCCCTTTTTTGAAATAAGCACAATATGCTCAACGCCGTTTGTCCAAGCGTTGAGCTGCATATATTCTCCCGCAGTATCCGCTAAATATCCCTCAAGCTCATTCCCGGCAAGCGCTTTATGAAACGCCTGCTTTTCGGTAAATGCCTCCGACATATATCCCTTATCGCTGCGGCTTATATTTATTTTTCTATATTCTGCCGTCTTTTTAGGCTTGCTGAGAACCGCTTTCAGAACTCCCTGCTCTGTTATTTCCTTTATTATCTCATTAATTTCCATGTTATTCTACACAAATTTTATCAATTATAGCTTCAAGCTTCTTTTCCCCGATGCCGCTTACCTCCGTAAGCTCGTGAACATCGGTAAAGCCGTTATGCTCTTCCCTGTAGTCAACGATTTTTTCCGCCGTGCTTTCGCCTATTCCGTCAAGCTGCGTAAGCACCTCAGCAGTCGCGGTATTTATGTTTATTTTGCCGTCTATAACCATATCAGCCTCCGGCCCCGTTTCCGAAGCGGTCGCAGCCTCGGCCTCTGTATTCTCCTGCTTTTCAACAGATATGGCAGGCTCGGCGTTTTCTCCGCCGGTGACAAGCTTTGTTTCCTCTGCCTCTGCATTTGCTCCACTATAATCTCCCGGTACAGTCTCAATTACAAACCTGTCATTATTAAGATGCTCCAGAAGAAGTCCGACTCCTGTAATTGCTGCGAAAACAGCGATTACAGCGGCTATTTTTGCCTTTCCTCTCAGCTCAATTTTCATAACCGTTCTCCTTTTGCCTTGCTATGAACTCTGCGTCCTCCTCCGTAAGCCATGCCTTTTGGAGCATATCCGGACGCTTTTTTAAAGTTGCGATCAGCGACTGCTCATGCTTCCATTGGTCTATCAGCTTGTGATTACCGGACAGAAGCACCTCCGGTACTGCCCTTTCATGCCACACCTGCGGCTTTGTATACTGAGGATGCTCTAAAAGTCCCTGGAAATGTGATTCGTTCTGAAACGAGCCGTCGTTTGCCAGGACTCCCGGAATAAGACGCGAGACCGTGTCTATTATTGCCATAGCCGGAATTTCGCCGCCGGTCATGACAAAATCACCCAGCGAAATTTCCGCGTCAACTATTTCATCGAGGACGCGCTGGTCTATACCCTCATAATGCCCGCACAACAGAACTATATGATTAAATCTCGAAAGCTCAATAGCCTTATCCTGACTGAACACACTGCCCTGCGGCGACATGAAAATCGTATACGGCTTATAGCTAAGCCCGGCCGCGACCGACATATACGCGTCAAAAACAGGCTGCGCCTGCATGAGCATTCCGCCCCCGCCGCTGTAGGGAGTGTCATCCACCTTGCGGTGTTTATTTTTTGTGAAGTCACGGATATCAATGAAATTCAGCTCAATAAGTCCCGCCTTTTCCGCTCTGCCGATTATGGAATCGCCCAGAACAGCGCGGAACATATCGGGAAACAGCGTGAGAACATCAAACCTCATCGTCAAGACCTTCCAAAACGTGAACGGTTATTTTTCCGCCCTCAACGTCAATTTCCTTTACTACCTCGTCAATGACCGGCAAAAGGAGATTTTTCTTACCCTCGCGCTTTACGTCGTAAACGTCATTTGCGCCGGTGTTAAACACATCAGCGAGAACTCCGAGCTTTTCGCCCTCCTCGTTTACCACATCAAGACCGATAAGGTCTACAATATAGTGAACTCCCTCCGGCAGCTCTCCAAGCTCCTCGCGGTCAGCGTACAGAATGCAGTTCTTATACTGTTCTATCTCGTTTATATCATCAAAGCCCTTGAACTTGACAATAAGATTATTTTTCTGGTATCTTACGTTTTCAATTTCAACCGGCTTCATTTCTTTTCTTGTTTTTATAAAAATGCTTTCAAGCTCTTCAAAATCCTCAGGATAATCCATCCACGGAACCACCTTGACCTCACCGCGGAGACCATGGGTATTTACTATTTTTCCTATCTCAAGTAAGCTGTTATCCATAAAAAATTCCTCCGTTATAACCAAAAATTCTCAATATCGCAAAACAGGCTGTCTCATAGTACACAACTACTGAAACAGCCTGTAAATTCCGATATTTATAAGTCACCGACTTATACTATTTCGACCGAAACTTTCTTATTTTCACGGCTTGCCGCAGCTTTAACAACAGTGCGGAGTGCCTTGGCAATTCTGCCCTGCTTGCCGATTACCTTGCCCATATCGCTTTCGGCTACTCTAAGTTCAAGAGTAATCGTGCTGTCCTCATTGTTGGTCTCTGTAATCTCTACCTGATCCGGATTATCTACGAGCGCTTTGGCGATGATTTCTAAAACCTCTTTCATCTTAACGCCCTCCATTAGTCGATAATATTGGATTTCTTCAGAAGAGCCTTTACAGTATCTGTAGGCTGAGCACCGTTAGCGATCCACTTCTTAGCGGCATCTGCATCGATGTTGATAGTTGAAGGGTTTGTGAGCGGATTGTATGTTCCGATCTCCTCAATAAACTTACCGTTTCTCGGTGATCTTGAATCTGCAACAATTACTCTATAAAACGGCGCCTTCTTTGCACCCATTCTTCTTAATCTGATTTTAACTGCCATTGTATTTTCACCTCCTGCTGTAAAATGTGTGTATATAATCAATAAATATATTAATTATCTTTTTCCTTTGCGCAGACGCTTCAGCATTCTCTGCTGCTTTCCGCCTGAGAATTGCTTCATGACCTTCTGCATTTCCGCAAACTGCTTCAAAAGCTGATTTACATCCTGAACTCTCGTTCCGCTTCCCTTTGCAATTCTTATCTTACGGTTTGCGGCGATTATTTTCGGATTGCGCCTTTCCTCAGGGGTCATTGACTGAATTATAGCCTCAATGTGAACAAGCCTTTTGGCGTTTTCCTCAGTGTCGACCTGCTCTATCATTTTTCTGTCCACACCCGGCATCATACCGAGAATCTGTGAGAACGAACCAAGCTTTTTGATCTGATTAAGCTGCTCCAAGAAATCGTCAAGATCAAACTGTGATTTTCTTATCTTGGCTTCAAGCTCCTTTGCGCTCTTTTCGTCAAACTCCGCCTGAGCCTTGTCAACAAGCGATAATATATCGCCCATACCCAAAATTCTTGACGCCATTCTGTCGGGATGGAAAATATCAAGGTCACCGAGCTTTTCGCCGACTGACGCGAACTTGATCGGCTTGCCTGTTACCTGCTTTACAGATAACGCCGCGCCGCCTCTGGTATCACCGTCAAGCTTTGAGAGGATAACACCGGTAATTTCAAGCTGCTCATTAAATGTTTTTGCAACATTTACCGCATCCTGACCTGTCATTGCGTCCACAACGAGAAGTATTTCTGTAGGATCGGTTTCCGCCTTTATATCTGCCAACTCCTGCATAAGCTCCTCGTCTATGTGCAGACGTCCCGCCGTATCGAGAATTACAGGGTCGTTGCCGTGCTTTAAGGCATACGCGACAGCTTCCTTTGCGATCTGTACCGGACTTATATCCGTTCCCATCTGGAATACCGGCTGGTTTATCTGCTTTCCGAGGACCTCGAGCTGCTTTACTGCCGCCGGACGGTAAACGTCGCAGGCTGCCATAAGAGGACGTCTGCCCTGCTTTGAAAGATGCAGCGCAAGCTTTGCGGTAGCTGTAGTTTTACCCGCGCCCTGCAAGCCCGCCATCATAATAACGGTAGGCGGCTTTTTTGCATATTCAAGCCTTGCCGCTTCTCCGCCGATCATAGCTGTCAGCTCATCATTTACTATTTTAACAAGCTGCTGTGACGGCGTGAGAGATTCGAGGATTTCCGCGCCCAGCGCCTTCTCCGAAACCTTGTTTACAAATTCCTTGACGATTTTAAAGTTAACGTCTGCCTCCAGAAGTGCAAGCTTTATTTCACGCATCGCGTCTTTTATATCTTTTTCATTCAGCTTACCCTTGCCCCTGAGCTTCTTAAATACGCCCTGAAGCTTATCGCCGAGACTTTCAAAAGCCATTTTCCGCACTTCCTTTCACAAAATCATATTACAGACGATATTTTATCGATGAGACCCGTCAGTCTCTCGCGCTCTGTCTCTTTGGGAATTTCACCGGCAAGCTCACGCATTTCATCAAGACCGCGGCTTATCTCACTGAACCTTTCTGCAAGTCCGAGCTTTTCCTCAAAGCTTCGCAGATGCTTTTCTCCCTGCTTCAGAAATGCCATAACGCCCTGACGGCTTATCCCCATTTCCTCAGCAATTTCAGCAAGAGATAAATCCTGATTATAATAGCCGTCCAACGCCGATTCCTGCTTTTCGGTAAGCAAACCGCCATAGAAATCAAGCAGAAGCGCAAGCTTCATATCCTTAGCCATTATATCGACCTCGCTGTAAAGTATTTTTAATTTACAGATGCTATTATACAGTATCTTATCCGATTTGTCAATAGCTTTATTATAAAAAATATCCGG
>JBJEFT010000407.1:0-19263 GCA_051874315.1 Candidatus Ornithomonoglobus sp. | reverse complement strand
AACGACCGGAGAATTATACGCGATACCCTTATACTGAGGCTCATTATCAAACGCTCCCTTTGCAAGCGTATGGAAGTTTTCCAGCGCCTTGCTTTTTGAAGTATATGCGAGGGTATCAAAGGTAATCGTACCGGAGGTGACCTCAAATGTCATATAGAGCCACATCGGCTCGTCATAACCGTTATATCGGAAGTGGTTGATGTCATTGTTTTTTATCCAGTCTATGCAGTCACTGAGCAGCAGCGGTGTTTGGCTGTCTAATGCTGTAATTGTGTTCAGATGATCAATTTCCTGCGTTCTCGGATACCTTATTTCACCGCGTACAACAGCCGGACAATCGGGATGAATACATGATTCCTGTCCGTGGTCACATCCATCGGGACAGGTGCAGTTATAGGTCTTGTAGTATTCGGGTGATGAAACAGGGGTGTTTGTATAATCCGCCCATGCCTGATTCCAGTCCCAGTCATGGTCAAGTCCTATGGAAAGAATTTTAAATTCACCGCCGGATGAGGAAGAAAACGCTGCGTCAAAGTACAGGTCGGCGGCGCGGTCAACCGAATCACCGCGGTGGTGATAGCTGAAAACCGTGTATATACCGGGCTGTAAATCCTCAAAATGCGCGATTGAGGACGGCGTGCCGCCGTCCGCTAAAAATTTCGCGTTAAGGTGCTCGGGATTATCATCAAAAAGATAATATTCCCCGGTTCCGTTCTCGTTTGACGTTTCGGTTGTAAATTCAATTACCGGAGCGGACGGATCAAGAAGTGTGTTTTGTGTTTCGGCCGGCTCATGGGCTCCCTCAGTATTTTCGGGAGTGCCGCTGCCGCAAGAGCAGAGCAAAAGCGCCGCAAGAGCGGCGGAAAAGCACTGTGTTAAGTAATGTTTCATCTGTTTATCTCCTGTATGACTGCGGGTTATATAGCATATAGCTCATATCTGCAAGCCGGTTATATCGGCATCAAAGTCTGCCGGAACATTTACAAGCCCTACCGTTTTTATGTGGTCTGCCGCCTCTGAAGATTCAAGCTTGTCACCCGGATCGGCATATACCTGTTCAACAGCAATTAAATCCTCGTTGATAAACTCCGCAAGCGGGCCGTTCTGCTTAACCATTTCCTGCGCAAAGAATCTGGCAATCATAGTACCGCCTATATCATTTGTATGGGTATAGTCGCGTTCCTCTCCGAGGTGGCGGAAGAAATGCGGAGCCTTTACAGGTCCTGCGGTTACAAAATAGTCCGTGGTTCTCTGCCACATATCTATAAAGGTGCAGCCAAGCTCCTCTGCCGCCTGCTTTGCCGCGTCGCGGTAATCGCCTAAAAGATTAAGAAGGCTTCCGTCCGGCTCAAAGATAATTCTGTTAATAGGCGAGCAGATAATGGGCTTTGCGCCGCGGCTGCGGGCAATATCCGCAAGCTTGATCAGATTTTTCTTATAGCCGCCGAAGGCGTCAAGCTCCTTGAGCTTCTGGTCATTGTGTCCGAACTCAATCACCATAAAGTCACCCTCTTTGATTTTGTTCTCAAAGGCGGTTAGATTTGACGCCATAAATTCGGTTGTGCAGGAACCCGACTGCGCATGATTTGAAACAGCAAGTGACGGCTTTATAAGCTGGGTAAACGCCTGCCCCCAGCCGCAGTAGGTCGCGGTGGGGGAATAAGGGTATTCCGCAGGCTGATCGGTTACGGTGGAGTCGCCGCATATATATACGGTGGGAATCTCAACCGGCGATGCGGCCGCTGTGGCGGTTATATCGCCGTCCGTGGCAATCTGAAGCTTAATGCCCGGAACCTTTTCATATTCCGCGCCGTTAAAGTGTCGGTCACAGACGCTTACAGAAAAGGTTTTTGTGTATTCGCCGTTTTTTTCGATTTCAACATCACGGTCAACAAAGCTTCTATGCTGTGAGTATATTGTGAAAACGGTGTCATTATGAGCTTTTATATTTACGGTTACCTCATAGGCGCCGTTCGGAACGGCAAGCTCTATGGTAAGCGGCTCAAGCGTATAAGTGTTCATTGTTAACAGGTCCTCTCTTAAATTGTGTTTATTTAACAAGTCCGCGTCTGAATGCGTCAACCAATGCGCGCAGGTCATTGATCTTCTTCTGAAGCTGTCTGCCTAGGTCCGTATCCTCAACAAGCATTCTTGCCGGAGCCATGTCTATGACATCAAGCGAAGATTTAATATCATTGTCCTTTGTAACAGCATCCTTAACGGAGTCAAAGGAGTCATGCTCAGAGAGCAGCAGTCCGTGCGAGTTAAACAGCAGCGTATAACCCGCGATGCCTGTCTGTCCCTGATATGCCTTTGAAAGACCGCCGTCGATAACAAGCAGCTTTCCGCCTGCTCTTACCGGACTTTCACCCTTTTTAAGCTTTACGGGAACATGACCGTTTATAATATGCGAGAAGGTATTCGGATCAACTCCGAATTCGGCAAGTATTTTTTCACAGGTTTTTACATCTCCCACCAGCTTATAATACGGGTCCTTGATCTCTGTCCATGTTTCCTCATCCGCAATGAAGTAGCGCTCAAAGGAGGTCATTTTATTCTTTCCGTATACAGGGGAGCCTATGCCGCACCAGAGGTACCATAGGAAATCCTCGCCGTATTTCTTTTCCGCGCTGCCGGGTCTTCCGAAATAGCCTACGCGCGCAATCTGCTCCGCGCGGTCAAGGAGCGCTTTGCCCTTAACAGTCTCGCCGTCAATCTCATATTCCGCAAACTCTCCGTCAGGCATCATCGGAATGCAGCCGTGATAGAGCAGATTGTTATTGCAAACAAGATACATAGCTCCCTTTGCGTATATGAAGCGTATGTGGCGCTGAAGCTTTTCCGAATGCATAAAAGAGGCGCGGAGAGCCTTCATAAGCTCTGTTTCCTCAAGCGTAAGCTCATATGGCTCGGCGGGATTGATTGTCGGGAAGTTGGTGTCAAGCAGCTTGTGGGTTTTCCCGTCAAGCGTGATAGTTCCTTCCTCATAGTTTATCTTATCAAGCATCAGGTGGTTTTCCATGAGAAATTCAGGGTGGCGCATAATGAGCTGTCCTTCAAGCTTGAAGCGGATAATTGAAATTGCCTTGTGCAGCTTTGCCCAGAATTCCTCATCATGCTTTGAAATATCAACGGAATTGGGGTTTCTGGGGATAAAGCATGTACATGGATCGTCTGCGTAGGTTTCAAGCGCGAAAACCGTCAGCGGACGGAGATTGATGCCGTAGCCGTCCTCAATACAGTCAAAGTTACAATACTTTGTTGAAATTGCTATAACGTTTGCGATACAGGCAAGATTACCTGCCGCGGCTCCCATCCATTCAACATCATGGTTGCCCCACTGAATATCGACATTGTGATAGGTGAGCAAGCGGTCAAGGATTATGTCTGCCCTCGGACCTCTGTCAAATATATCGCCTATGATATGCAGGCGGCCTATCGCGAGGTTCTGGATAAGGTGGGCGATTTCAACGATAAACGCGTCCGCCTGTCCGAGCTCCACGATTGAGAGTATACTCTGACTGTAATAAAGCTCCTTGTCCGAGCCGAAGTCGGTATCCGCATGAAGAAGCTCATCAATTATTCTGCCGAATTTTTGCGGCAGCAGCTCACGGATGCTTGAACGGGTATACTTTGACGCGACAAGACGGCATACCTCTATAAGACGGTAAAGAGTGATCTTATACCAGTCATCCATGTCCTCAACCTCCTGCTTTATGAGATCAAGCTTTCTTTCGGGGTAATAGATGATCGTCGAAAGGGTGTCGCGCTCCTTTTCGGAGAGAGTGCGCTCAAAGATAACATCTATTTTATCCTTTATAACGCCGGAAGCGTTGCGGAGAATATGTAAAAATGATTCATACTCGCCGTGAATATCGCTCATAAAGTGCTCCGTGAGCTTCGGCAGCTTCATACGGGATTCGAGAGATATGATCTCGGCGCACGCAAGCTGTATATTCGGATACTGCTCCTTGAGAAGCTGTAAATATTCTATATTATATTCCATGTTGCCCTCCTTTTTGAACCTAAGGTATAAGTAGCTGATTTAATTATACTACAACGGGCAAAAAAAATAAAGCAGTTTTCAAAAAGAAATCTGCTTTATTAATGATTTTAACTGTTAATTTGTATTCCAGTCAAGCGGGATACAAATCCCGTTGCCCATGATATATATGTGGTTACTGAGGACATAAAGCGGCGCGTAAAGCTCTGTAATATTGCCCGGATCAAGAACATCATACGCGGGGAGGATAAACGGTGTGGTTTCCGTTCTGCTGAGCTTACCGCTTATATAATGGGTCGTTACAAGAGTAAGCTGCATATCCTGCGGAGTTGTGTTTTCAAGATATACATTATTTTTATAGGTGCTGCATTTAATACGATTATCCGGTGAAATTCCGTATCCGCCCAGCCTTGAGATACCGAGATCGCCGCAGCTTTCCATTATAAGCCTTGCAATCTGTCCTGCGCCGTTCCTGCTGAGATGAACCTTGTCTATGCTGCCGTTCCACTGTTTCCAGTGAAGGGATTGGTTTTGCTCAATTCCTATTGCCTCAAAATATTTTGCCGCGATTGTATGGAGGTCTATATATTTAACTTCTTCATCCTCCGCCAGCTTTTCCGCTTCTGCCGCATAGCATTCATCAGTACCTATGAAGCTGCCGCTGTCGGTGAAATCGTCAAGCGTGGGAATATCCGAAAGCACAACAGGAATACCGCCGTTTTGCTTTACCGCGTCTATAATATCTGACATGGAGCCTATAAACTCGTCTTCGGTACAGCTCGTTTTATCGTTTATTCCGAAGGAAATCATCACATAATCCTCCGGTTCCATAAAATACAGCATATTATCAAGCATTCCGCTTTCTATAAAGCCCTTTGCAGTCTGACCGCCGGCGGCAAAGTTATGAACGTAGCAGTCTGTGTACGCTCCAAGCATCTGCCCCCAGCCTCCCTGGCAGTCGTCCGGAAGCGGCTGATATACAAAAAGGGGATAGAAAGTCGCCGCAGCGGAATCTCCGCAGACAAAAATTCTTTTTCGGCGATCGCTGAGCTCTCCTGTGCGTTTTACTGTCATTGCCGATACGGAAAAATCCGTTCCGGACGCGCCGCGGCACAGCCCGACATTCAGCTGGCCGTCAGTAACTGGGATCTCAACCTGCGCTTCTGTTGCGCTGTATGTCATATTAAGTATTGCCTGATGCCCTTCAAGCGCAACGCTCATATAGCTTATATCTCCGGAGTATACGGATATTTCATACATACCCGGCGGAAGGTCAACATTAAAGGTTACCTTGTCGTTCATATTTTTTTTTGTTTTAACGCCGTCCGACAGTACGCCGCTGCCTCGTACAGGCGCGTTCTCAACAAATGAGACCATGCTGAACCCATATCCGGTATCTTTATTATATTTTGATGATGCGTCCACCGTCTGCCAGCCATCCTCCGGGGTATCGCCGAAATCGAACAGCAGAACATCGCCTGTCTGCATGGATGGCTTTTGCGGCAAAGCTGCCGCGCCGCATACCGTTGTGACTGACATAAATGCGGCAGTAAGAGCCGCGAGTATTTTTTTAGCCATTTCTTTATCTCCTAAGCCTTGATGGGATTATTTTATCATGTCCGTCTCCCTATGTCAACTGTATTTAACCGACAAAAAATGACGGGGAACATATATCTCCGTCATTTTTCTTCTTCTTCTTCAGATACCATTGTGACCCAGAACAAAACAATAAGCGCCAGACATATTCCTCCGCCTATGAAGCCTACAGGCTTGCGCATACGCGAATCAAAAAGCTTCGGAAGCTCCAGCGGCTTTTCACGCTCCGGCTTGCTT
Organism: Candidatus Ornithomonoglobus sp.; assembly: GCA_051874315.1. Classification (GTDB taxonomy): domain Bacteria; phylum Bacillota; class Clostridia; order UBA1381; family UBA1381; genus Ornithomonoglobus. Next base: position 13,427 of record JBJEFT010000407.1, on the reverse strand, counting down.
ACTTTTATAAGCGGCTCGGAGGCTGTGATTGAGCCTTTTGCCTTTTTATAAAGGAGCCTGTTGTGCGAATACACATTACGGTATGATTCAAGCTCAACGTCCGAGAGCGGAATTGAATCCGTTCTGACGGCAAGTATCTGATAGCCATCATCTATGCTGTCTGTTCTTCTGAGGATCGCATAATTATAGAAAGATACATTTGTAGCAAAGCGTACATAATACATTTCCTCGCCCAGATCGTAAAGATTGGTTATGCTATAGAATATATTGTCCGCATCCGGCGATTTCAGCGCCGTGTCGTACTCATACATAGTCGCGTAGTTGCCTATATCGAGAAAGCTGAAGCGCGCCGCCGCTGCGAGAACCGCTTCAATACGGTCCTCCTCCGTGACGGAAAGCCTTTCGTATATATCCTCATAGGTCACGCTGTCCGCTGAGGCATTTTTAAGGCTTGAGAAGAAATCATCAAGATAATGATTGTATCCGCTCAGATCAACACCGGGGTATAGTATTTCACTGTTAAAGCCTATAATGCCTGATTCCTGCGCGTAATCGGGATTGCTTACAAACTTATATGCCGTGCCGTCTATTACTGTGTAATAATCAGAACGAATCTTTTCGCCGTAAAGGTACTCGTTATATATTATATATCTGTTTGTTTCGTTGAAGCCAAGCGCAAACTCGCCTGTTATCCCCGGCTCAGAGCTGTAGCACTGGGCAAGGGTAATGACGGAAACGGCTTCGCCTGATTCATTGTCGTATCTGTATACGTCCGCGCAGACACCCTGAAGAGCAGAGTCGGCACGGAAAATAACAAGGTATGGGTTTTCGTTGTTGTCAAAGTTGATTATGTCTGCGTATATGACACCGGACGGGTAAATACCGGTGACAGCGCCGTTTGGTATATTTTCTATGACTTCTGTAGTTGACAGGACTCCGTATTGCGCCATCTCGTTATTGAGCGCATAGCTGTAAACGGATGCCGCTTTGCCGGACATTTTATCCGAAAATGCCTGAGGCGTGCAGATCGTCATAAAAAGTGTAAAAACGCAGGTCAGACATAACAGCTTATAAAACCGCGTCTTCAGTATTTTCCCTCCTTCCGAAAAGTATGGGAGTTTCTGTACCCATGCTATAATATTATATAAAATAAAATATTAAGTTTCAATACCGCAGACCTTAATATTTTGTAACATAAAGGTTACAAATGTTACAAGCTGCCGGATAAGGGCGGGTTTTGTTGTATTTTTTCCAAAATCATGCCGATAATATTCATTTTTTATTGAATATTCCACTTTACAAATAAAGGGGAATGTGATAAAATAGCTATCATGGTATGTTATCCGATAAGATGAATAAAAATTCGGATTACATGAATAAATATACATAAAAATGAAAGAAGGCATAGGTTAAATGATAAAGACAGCGGTTCTGGGCGCTACAGGCTATGCGGGTATTGAGCTTGTAAGAATCCTTTCGGCACATCCTGAGGCAGAGCTTAAAATACTTGGCTCACAGAGCTTTGACGGTCAGCCGATTTCGGAGGTATACGGCAACTTCGCTCACGTTCTTGATCTCAACTGTGAGAAGCTTGATCTTGACAGAGTGTCAGAATGTGATGTAGCTTTTACAGCGCTTCCGCACGGCGCATCAAAGGATGTTATTCCGTCGCTTGTTGAAAGGGGATTAAAGGTAATCGACCTCAGCGGTGATTTCCGCTATGATGATGTAAAGGTTTATGAGGAATGGTATAAGCAGGAGCACAGCGCGCCGGAGCTTTTAAAGGAAAGCGTTTACGGTCTGCCGGAGCTTCACAGAGAGGAAATTAAAAAGGCGAGACTTATCGGAAATCCGGGCTGCTATACGACCTGCTCGATCCTTGGAGCATACCCGCTTTTAAAGAGCGGAATAGGAAAGCCCGATAATATCATTGTTGACGCGAAGTCAGGCGTTACAGGCGCGGGAAGAGGTCTCGGACTTGCATATCACTTCTGTGAGTGTACAGAGAACACGAAAGCGTATAAGGTAGCCGCTCACCGCCACACATCGGAAATAGAGCAGGAGCTGTCAAAGGCCGCGGGCGAGGAGGTTATCATTTCATTTACTCCGCACCTTATTCCTCAGAAAAGAGGCATTCTCTCAACAATCTATGTAAATCTTAACAAGAAATGTACGACAGAGGAGCTTACGGAGCTTTACAAGAACTTCTATAAGGATGAGTATTTTGTCCGCGTAAAGGATGCGGGTAAGCTTCCCGAAACAAAGCACGTTGCAGGCTCGAACTTTGTTGATATAGGTATTGTTGCTGACGAGAGAGTTAACCGCGCAGTTATTGTATCGGCGCTTGATAACATCTTTAAGGGTGCCGCGGGACAGGCTGTTCAGAACATGAATCTTCTCTTTGGTCTTGATGAAAAGACAGGCATATCCAACGCGGGATTTTATTTATAATGAGGGGTAAGTAAAAGTGGAAGAATTAATAAAAAAGGCGCAGATACTGGTTGACGCGCTGCCTTATATACAGAAATTTGCCGGCAAGACAGTTGTAATCAAATACGGCGGCAACGCTATGATAAACGAGGAACGGAAAAATCAGGTCATGGAGGATATAACTATTCTTAAATACATTGGACTGAATCCGATAGTTGTTCACGGCGGTGGACCGGACATCTCAAAGGCGCTTGATGAAAAGGGTGTTAAAAGCAGGTTTGTAAACGGTCTGAGGGTTACGGACAAGCTTACGGTTCAGGTTGCCCAGGAGGTGCTTATAGGCAAGACAAACAAGGAAATCGTGTCGCTTCTAAATAAGAAGGGCGGACGCGCTGTCGGCATAAGCGGTATAGATGCCTCTTTCATTGAATGTGAGAAGCAAAAGACCATGAAAGACGGAGAAGAGGTCGATATAGGCTATGTGGGTAAGATAAAGCACATTAAGCGCTGTATTCTTGATCTTCTCTGCAAGGACCAGTGGATCCCGGTAATCGCGCCGATCGGTGTTGATGAGGAGGGTCACAGCTACAATATAAACGCCGACACGGTCGCATCTGAGGTTGCGGCAGCTGTCGAGGCGGAGAAGCTGATCCTTTTAACGGATGTTGAGGGTATCAAGGACGAGAACGGCAATATCGTGTACGAGGCGGGAACCGACCGTATTAACGAGATGCTTGAAAACGGCACCATCAACGGCGGAATGATCCCCAAGGTCAAGGGCTGTATAGACGCTATAAATAGAGGCGTAACCGGTGTACATATCATCGACGGACGTATACCTCACTGTCTGCTGCTTGAAATATTCACAAAGACAGGAATAGGCTCGCTTATAAAGAGTGATAAATATTTAACATGAAAGGAACAGAATTATTATGAGAATGTCAAACCTGTTAATGCCGACTCTGCGTGAGGTTCCGGCAGAGGCGGAAATAGCAAGTCATCAGCTTATGCTGAGGGCGGGACTTATAAGAAAGCTCGCGGCGGGAATATATTCATATCTTCCGTTGGGCCTGAGAAGCCTGCAGAAGGTTCAGAATATCATCAGAGAGGAAATGGAAAGAGCCGGAGCTCAGGAGCTTTTAATGTCGGCGCTGCTTCCTGCGGAGGCATATCAGGCGTCGGGCCGCTGGGAGGTTTTCGGACCGAGCATGTTCAAGCTCAAGGACCGCAATGACCGTGACTTTTGTCTCGGACCTACACATGAGGAGCTTTTTACTCAGTGTGTGATTGACAACGTGCGTTCATATAAGGAATACCCGATGACGCTTTATCAGATCCAGACGAAGTACCGTGACGAGGGCAGACCGCGTTTCGGTGTAATCAGAAGCCGTGAGTTCATCATGAAGGACGCATACAGCTTTGACCTTGACGAGGCGGGACTTGACAAGTCATACAAGGCAATGTATGACGCGTATAACAGAATTTTTACAAGACTCGGTCTTGATTTCACGATCGTTGACGCTGACAGCGGCGCTATGGGCGGCAGCGGATCGCAGGAGTTTATGGTTAAGTCTCCCGTGGGCGAGGACGGTATCGCGTACTGTGACGACTGCGGATATGCGGCAAACTATGAAAAGTGCGAGTGTATTCCTACAAAGGTTATTCAGATTTCAGGCGACCTTGAAATGGAAAAGATCCACACACCGAACGCCCACACAATAGATGAGCTTGTACAGTCGCTGGGCATGGAAGCGACAAACTTTGCAAAGACCATTATATATAAGGCGGATGATAAGTATATTGCGGCCATGGTACGCGGCGACCGTGACGTTAATGAGGTCAAGCTCAAGAACCTCATCGGTTGTCAGGACGATCTTGAGCTTGCAGAGCCGCATATGGTAACGGAGATCACCCATGCGAAGGTGGGCTTTGCAGGTCCGGTAAACCTCGGTATTCCGGTATATGCAGACAAAGAGGTTGCAATGATGCAGAACTTCGTTGTGGGCGCAAATGAAAGCGATATGCACTATAAGAATGTAAACATCGGCAGAGATTTTGAGCCGGATGTTGTTGCGGATATAAGAGTTGTAACAACCGGAGACCGGTGCCCGAAGTGCGGCGGAAAAATCAAGTCGGAGCAGGGTATTGAGGTAGGACATATCTTTAAGCTGGGTACAAAGTATTCCGACGCTCTGGGACTTAAATATCTTGATGAGAGCGGTAAGCAGAATACTGTAATCATGGGCTGCTACGGTATCGGTGTTACGCGCTGTATCGCGGCGGCGGTTGAGCAGCTGCATGACGATAACGGCATAATCTGGCCGGTATCTATCGCGCCGTATGAGGCGATCGTTGTTCCCGCAAATTACAAGAATGAAGAGCAGGTGGCGGAGGCTGAAAAGCTTTATGAGGCTCTTAACGCCGCAGGCATCGAAACGATAATCGATGATCGTAAGGAGCGCGCCGGAGTTAAGTTCAAGGACGCTGACCTTATCGGTATTCCGGTAAGAGTGGTAGTCGGCAAGAAGGTCGGCGAGGGCATTGTCGAATACAAGGAAAGAACAATGGACAAGGCGGTTGAAATCAGTCTTGATGAGGCGGTTTCAAAGGTTGTTGAGTTCGTAAAGGCAAATAAATAAAACATAAGGACGTAATACCACGGTATTACGTCCTTATGTTTTATTTATATATGTATTCTTTTATCTCACAGTTTTTAATACCAAACCCTGCATACTCCTCATTTGACATATCGAAGAAATAGGAGTTAATGACTCTTGAAATTCCGTTGTGCGCTACAAGCAGATAAATTTTATCATCCTCTGCAAGCTCGTCCAACATATTATATATACGCTGCGCAAGATGCAGCATTGTTTCGCCGCCGTCGTAGCTGTCTATAAAATGCGTTTTTACATGGGCAAACTCTTTGCCGTCACGCGGAGTTGATTCGTAGCGTCCGAAATTCTGCTCCTTAAGGCGCGGTTCCTCACGCATAGGGATGCCTGTTATTTCCGAAATATGACGCGCAGTTTCGGCGGCGCGTATAAGGGGCGAATAAAGTATTTCATCTATATGCAGCCCGCTTTCCTTTATTATTCTGCCGCATTCCTTCGCCTGCTCATGCCCGTATTCCGTAAGCTCAATGTCCGTTGCGCCGCAGATCTTATTTTCAACATTCCATACTGTCTGACCGTGTCTTGTAAAATATATGGATTTCATTATTCTTTTCCCTTTCTGAACGCGAATATCTTCATAAGAACAAAGGTCACCGGAACACCGATCACAGCCGCGATCGCGTAAGCGATAACGCTCGGACCGTGAATGAAGGTGTCAAACAGCCATACAATAACAGTCTGGATAATGAAATTCGGGATATAGGATATGAAGAATTTTATAAACTTCACAAATCCCAGCCTTTCCTTAAAGGTCAGCTTGCTGTTAAGAAGATATGCCACAACGTTTGATGTAACATAGCCCGGCAGGAACGCGATCGTTGTGCTCGGGATAAACAGCGAGTAAATCGTTGAGAATATGATATTGCTCAGTGTGTTTATAACACCCACAACAAGGAACATGAAAAATTCCGGGTTTATAAACATATGCTTTAATTTCTCACCCTTACTTTCCTTGTACTCATTCCACGGAGTAAGAGTGTTGCGGCGGACTATGTATGCCTTATCCGAAATTTCGGCGAGCGGGGTGTCGCTGAAGCTGTCGGAATAAAAACCGTCGCAGTGAGTTATACCGTAGGCTTTTTTAAGGCGGTCAACCTTTTCCGACCCCCAGCAGTTTTCACCGTTATATTTTCCGGTATGCTTATCCACCTGCGACGCAAGCAGCTTTTTTATGCCAAGTCTGTCGCAGATCGGTCTTAAAAGAAATTCCGGAGATGCGGAAATTACAATATCGTCCGCCCGCTGCTGCTTTTTATAGTAGTCAAGAATATTCTTTTCATGAGTGTTCCAGAAATCCTCCAGAGCCTCGTCAATGTTATCAATATAGCGCAGAAAACGGTACATACGCTCCTTAAACTGTGTTTTGGTATAGATGCCAAGCATATAGAGCAAAAACGCCCACAGCGTCGGTATTACAGTAATATAAGCTTTTTTGTACCGCTTTGAGCAGTATTTTATAAAGTCAACGGTGGAATCACCGTCATATATGGTTTTGTCAAAATCATAAATATTCAATGTATGACGTCCCTTTCCTGTTAATTGATCAGTACAACGGCATAGGCGCTTATGCCCTCCTCGCGTCCCTCAAAGCCGAGACGCTCCGTTGTTGTGCCTTTTATATTAACACATCCGCGGTCGATTGTCAAATCTGCCGCCATATTATCGCGCATTTTCTCAATGTGGGGAAGAAGCTTAGGCTTCTGCGCGGCAATTGTAATATCAGCGTTGCCGACTGTGTAGCCCTCCTCCTTTATTCTTTCAACTACCCTGCGGAGCAGTATACGGCTGTCTATATCCTTAAATTCCGCGGAGGTGTCCGGAAAAAGTCTGCCGATGTCGCCCAGAGCTGCCGCGCCTAAGAGCGCGTCACAGAGCGCGTGAATTGCGACATCCGCGTCCGAATGTCCTAAAAGACCCTTGTCATGCGGAATATCCACGCCGCATATAATACATTTTCTGCCCTCGACCAGCTTGTGTACATCATATCCGAATCCGACTCTCATTGCGCATTTCTCCTTTTAAGTATTTCCTCACCGATTGCAATATCTCCCGGTGTTGTGAGCTTTATGTTTTCATAGGTGCCGATTGTAACGTGAACGTCCCTGCCGTACTGCTCAAAGACGGAGCAGTCATCGGTGACGGCGATTTTGTCCGCTGCGGCGCGCTCGTGCAGCGCCTTTATCTCGTTTAATTTAAATACCTGCGGCGTCTGTATCTGAATGGTGTGCTCACGGTCTATTGTGCCGGTTATTGTTCCGTTTTCGTCTATTGACTTTAAGGTGTCCTTTACCGTGACGCCTATGGCTGCCGCTCCGTATTTTAAAGCGTCCAAAATGACGGCTTCAATTTCCGCAGGGGTAATAAGACAGCGCGCCCCGTCATGTATCACCGCAATGTCGCCGGATGCGGCGCACAGCCCGTTATAGACTGAGTTCTGACGCTCCGCTCCTCCCTCGGTCACGGCTGTGAGCTTTGATATACCGTCGCGCTCCGCAATTTTACGGACAAGCGGAATATCATCGGCTCCCGTAACAACGATTATTTCATTCACCGTATTGCAGTCTTCAAATGCCGCCATTGTGTGAGCTAAAATTTCCCTTCCGCACAATGGCAGAAAGACCTTGTTGACAGCCGCTCCCATACGCTTTCCGCGTCCTCCGGCTACTATTATTGCTGTTACTTTCATGCTTTCCTCCGTATATGATAACGGGCAAAACCGGAATGTCCGTTTTGCCCGAAGTTTTTAGATTTATCAGTAAACTTTATCTGACAGCTTCCGCGACCGTATCATCGAGAATCATCTGGATATCGCTTTCCTCCGCAACGCCGGAAAGAATAAGCTCGCTGAGTACGATCTGCTTTGCCGAACAGAGCGTTTTTCGCTCGCTTGTTGAGAGTCCCTTGCGCTTTTCACGACACATAAGCTCCTTAAGAACGCCCGCAACCTGGTATATGTCACCGGATTTGAGCTTAGCCATGTTTTCTCTCTGACGCTTATTCCAGTTGATGTCGTTTCCAATCTCAAGGTCATGGAAGAATTCAAGAACCTTTTTAGCTTCGTCCTTTGAAATAACACCTCTGATTCCGATTTTCTCGCAGCCTTCAACCGGAATATCAGAAATCATGCTGCCGACTGCGAAGCAGACCACATAATAATCCCTTTCAACTCCTGCAAGCGTAATCTTTTTCATATCCTTGATAACCCCGGCACCGTGCATGGGGTGCACAACCTTATCTCCGACACAATACATGCTTTTACCGCTCCTTTACCGGGATCGTGCTCTCCCTTGAACAAATCCCAAATATATCATATAACTTCCATATTAATATTATAACACATTTTTTCCGAAAAGTCAAACAAAATATTCTATCATATCCGGTACAAAAAATCAATACCCAATTCCAGTAAAAATTAAAAAAAATCAGAGGGGAATTATTTCCTCCCCTCTGATAATTATACTTAGTCAGTCATGCCGAATGTAAGATTGTCAAGCGATGTCGTCCAGTTCCAGTTCTGTTCGTTTCTTACCGCAAGCACCTCTATTGCGCCGAAATCGGACGCGTCTGTAAACGGCATTGTAATCTCTGCCTTTGCGTTATTCTGGGTTGCTGTGAAGGTAACCTCAGACTTGTCAAAGTCCGCAACGGCTCTTATATGAACAGCGCCGCTGCTTGTGAAGCCCGATCCGACCTTAGTCCATTCAAAGGTTTCAAGTCCTTGGTTTGAAATTTTGCCGCCGTAGTTGTATTCAAGCTCTTGACCTGCCTGTGTGCGGAAAGAGAGAAATACCGAGCCGTCAGAGCCTGCAAAACGAAGCTCACCGACAGATGAACCGCCCGTCATTTCGCCGACTGTCCAGTCGAGGTCAATATATACCTTGCCTGTCATGCCGCCCGGAAGATTATAGATCGCGTTTCTGTTACCCTTATCGGTGCCGCTGAAGGTGATCGCGCCGTTCTGTACACCGATGCTTGAGATTGGAGCGGGCTTTGTTCCTGCCCAGCCTGCCGCGTCACCGTCCGAGTATGATGAGAAGTCCTCATCAACGTAAATCTTATAGGTTGTGCCGTCAAGTACCTTTGTATCATAGCTCATGGAAGCGTATGGACTTTCGGTTGCAGCCGGAGCAGGTGTCGGCGTCGGGAGAACAACAGTTTCTGTTTTCTCCGGCTCCTTGCCGTCCTTAAGGACAGCCGCTATTTCAGCCGCCTTTGCGCTGTCATTGAACTCCTCACTGCCTATAACTATAAGCCTTGACGCTCCGTCCCATGAAACCTTTTTGCCGAGTGCCTCCGCAACAGCTCTGAGCGGGAGCATTGTGCGTTCGCTTATGATCTGAGGCGCGGTTTCAAGTGTCTTTTCTTCTCCGTTTACGGTATAGGTTGTATTGTCAATAGTCATGACAATATTTTTATCGTCCGATGTGATTGTGACGGTTCTGTCAGTCTCATTCCACTCTACGCTGCTGCCGAAGCTCTCTGAAATAAAACGTACCGGAACAAGTGTGTTGTCATTTTTAATAATCGGGACAACGTTGTCGTCAGTATCGTCGATCTTGACTATTCTATTGTCGGCGTATGCGTATGGGCTGTCTATAAGGAGCTTCAGCTCCGCCGCTGCGGCCTTTGCAAACCCAACATCTATTGTATATTCCGATACCGTATCCGGATTTGTAACGGTTACGCCGTCATGAACAGTATACACAGCCGGCTTCGGAACGGTTGTTGTTTCTGCGCCGAAATAGTAGCTGTAGTTTGCGGGCTGGTTGTAGTGGTTATTCTGCATTGCGATTGAAGCGCGGTAGAAATAATCGTGCATCGGTGTCGGGATCTTATATTCCGTTTCGATCGCTGTTGAATAAACGCGGATCGCGCTTTCATCTGCTGTTTTCCAAACGACTTCATCGCGCCAGTCACCGAACAGGTCTGCCGCGACAACCGGAACCGCCTTTGTGCCGCCGTTTGACATACAGCCGTCCGCATCCAATATAACGTCAATGAATTTGCCGTCATAGTTATATTCTGAAATGCGTGTGCCGTCAAGGAACTCGCTTAATAAATCGCCGTCCCAGTGGATCTGGAAATTCATCGGAAGTGTTGACTGAAGCGCGCTGCCGTCCTCACCTGTCTGGAAGGTTCCGTCCGGCAGACGTGTGTAGAAGGAGCCGTAGTCGTCCGCGATTTTTTCTCCGGTGAAGTTCATAGGTATCGTAGCCGTTGCGCCCCATACCTCATAGCCGCGGTAGTTCGGATCAATGTCAGCAGCTCTTGATCTGCCGCAGTCCTTTGTCTTGCCGTAGCCGAAGAGCACCTGACCTGTTCTCGCGTCATGCAGCTCTATATTTGCCGGGAGGTTTGCGGTTTCATGACAAGCCCATACATAATAGCCGTCATAGTCCGGGTCCATCTTTGCAACGTCAAACGCGTCGCCGTGCTCCAGCTTGACCTCTGTACCGTCTGCTCCGGCTGCCTTTACGGCATAGAGCGTGCTTCCGTCATCGTCAATGCCCATAGGACCGGAGAATATCTCGTCCTTGCCGTCAAAGTCAACGTCAACAACGGTAATATTATGATTTACAGCGCCGTAAATGCTGTCTATGTTCGCCTCGTTCGGTGTATCGGTTTCCCAGTCGAGGACAAACTGATTATCCTCAATATGCCATGCGGCGGCATTTACGTTGTCCCAAGCGCCGCGAACCTCAACAAATGAAGGCGTAACGCCGTCAAGGTATGCAAGACCGAAGTTGTGGTGGCTTGCGCGCTTTGTAAGTCTGCCTGTGTCACTGTAGCGGTATGACCAGTTTGACAGCGGCTGCTGAGCCGGGAGAAGGTCTGTTCTTGTGATTTCCTCACCGGTTGCTCCGTCATACATTGAGAGATATTCGGGAGTTGATACTATGTACTGACGGTCGGTGAAAATGGCGAGATTGTCCGCAAGCTTTGAATAGTCGGTGACAAGTCCGTTGGCATCCTTTATAACATTGCCCTTGCCATCGGTAGTGCCGACAAAAGAGCGCATAATAAGCTCTGATTTTCCGTCACCGTTGAAATCATATACCATCATGTTGAGGTCATGCTCGTTTATTTCATTCGGACCGATATTTATTGTCCACAGATAAGTTCCGTCAAGCTCATATGCTTCGATTATCGGGTATGCAACCCGGGTATCAACGTTCATATCCGACGGGATCCTGCGTACAAGCAGCTCATACTCACCGTCACCGTCAAGGTCGCCGATCGCTCCGTCATCGATTATGTAATCGCCGGTGTCATATTTTTTAACCGGAAATTCAATATATTCCTTATCCCATGCCTTGACTGTGGTTTTTACCTCCGTTTCCGTTCCGTCCGCCGCAAGCTCAACAAGCGTGTATTCGTCACCCGGCTTGCCGCCCTTATCAAGCAGGTTGCTGCCGGTTATCGGAGCCGTGTTAAGCTTTGCCGCGCCGCGGTACAGGTTATAGGAAAGTGACTGCGAATCCGTGCCGAGGAATCGCCATGACACAAGTACGCCGTCCTCTGACGGAACCGCTGTAAGCCCGCGGTCAAGGTACTCCATGCGGCGAGAGGTCTCGGGTCTGCTGTCGAACATTGACTGTGTTTCGGCTTTTGCCGCGGCGTCCTCCGTGTCGCTGTAATAGCCGGTATTGAAGCCGTCGTTTGACGTGTCCGGCTCAAACTGCGCAAACACCTGTATGCCGCCTGTAAGCACAGACAGTGCCGCAAGCAGCGCAATTGGTTTTGTTATTTTCATGAATATTCTCCTCTCTCTTTGTTATTTATGTTCAATCCTGATTATGGTGATTTTTCAATATAATTATATCGTAGTCAGAAAAAATAGTCAACATTTGCATATGTGAATTTTTTATAAAAATAATGCGGTATATTATAAAGAGTACTGTTCCGACTGTAATTGTATATATTACTGGTCAAAGGTTAATAAAAAACCGGTCAGTGCATTGCTGCGGCTGACCGATTGTTAAAGTATTCAAATTTATTTGCCGTTAATGAAGTCTGTAAGTCTCTGTACCTCGATACCGCCGAGCATTACAATACCTGTGCCGTGGGTGTCGTTGAGGTTCCAGCCAAGCTCATACTTGTAGTAGTCGGGGATAAACGAGAATTCCGAGCCGCGGCATACTCCGTATACGTTGCCGTCACAGTCAACCGAGGTCTTTGTGATTGCCTCCCAGCCCTTGAATACCGCTTTGACATAGTCTGCAGGATTCTTCAGCCAGCCGAAGCGCACACCGCGCGAGAACGCATAGATGAACATTGACGTGCATGAGGTTTCCGGATATGACTCCCAGTCTGTTATAACCTGATGCCACATACCGTCCGGATCCTGAAGCTTTAAGTAGCTTGCGCAGAGTGTGTTAAGAAATTCTATAAGGTCTGCCTTCTTCGGGTGGTCGTCAGGGAGCTTTTCAAGCAGCTCTGTCATTGAGAATACGACCCAGCCGTTGCCGCGTCCCCACGGAACTCCTGTCATTGAATCGTACTTGAAGTCATAAACGTGCGACATTATTCCCTGCTCCGGCATAAAGAGCATTTCCTTGAAGCCGAAGAACTGGTTTGCCGCATCATCAGCATACTTAATATCGCCTGTGAACTCATAATATCTTGTAAGGAACGGAACACTCATGTAGAGGTCGTCAGCCCACATTGTCATGTTATGGAAGGAGTGAAGCATATCCTTGCGGAAGAAAGCGCCGTTTGGCAGTCTGTCCTGCTTGTTGTATATGTAATCGCCTACATAATCTGCAACGAACTTAACATTCTTAAGCCCGAGATACTTGTGGACCTCAAGCATCATTGACGCGAACGAGCCGCAGTCGTCAAGCGAGTCGATTGATGTAAGCAGATTGTGGATCGATGTAGCGCCGCCGTACTGCTCCTTATCCCAGAGCGCGTATTCAAGCGTATCGCAGCAGAGCTGAACATGGTCGCGGAGATATTTTTTGAGGTCGTCATTTTCTGTCATTATCGCCGCGTGGAGAAGTCCGTACATTGTAACGCCGAGAGGATAATTCCAGCGGCCGAAAAGCGTGTTCTCATTATACGGTCTTACAAAAGTCTTGGGCGCATCAAGTCTCCAGTAGGTCTTTGGCTCGCCTACAACGTGCAGCAGATCCATAGCCTCGTCCCATGGGAACTCAAAGCCTGCGTCAAACGGTCCTATGTAGATCCATATTTCCGATGTGCCCTTTACTCTTGCCGGATTTTCAAACGGTACCTTGTCACATGTAAGTGTGAAGCCCCAGTCGTCGCCGCTTTCAGCCTTTACAACTATGTCGTGATTGCCGAAGGGTATATCAAGTGTAA
>JBJEFT010000406.1:0-4595 GCA_051874315.1 Candidatus Ornithomonoglobus sp. | reverse complement strand
ATAGCCTGTAACGATTCTGTCAACAAGTGTGCTTGTAAAGTAGTTTTCTTCCTCGACCCACTTCTTGAACTCCTCGCCGTAGCCGAAATCATCGGCATACTTTAATACGCACTCCTTGAGAACCGCGCCGTTTTTGTCGATAAGCTCGCACGGAAGAAGAAGGAAGCCCGGAAGTCCCGCGTCAAAGCGCTTCTTGAGGAACATTGTAAGTCTGCCCGGGAATGTGTTGTTCTCAAAATCATCACCGCTCTGTCCCGGCTTGTACTCGATGCCCGCCTCTGTTGTGTTTGATACTATATAGCGGAGATCGGGGTTCAGCGCGCACTCGAAGAATGCGTCCGTATCGGTATACGGGTTAATACCTCTTGTTATACACTCAACAACTCTTGTTTCCTCAACTCTCTCGCCGTCAATGAGACCGCGGAGATAAAGGTCATAAAGACCGTCCTGCTCGTTAAGGAAGTTGACTACGGGACCGGCATTTATCGGCTGTACTACAACAACGCCGAAGTCGCCGCCGTTTTCCTTGTTCAGTCTGTCGAACATCCAGTCAACAAAGCCGCGGAGGAAGTTTCCCTCGCCGAACTGTAAAACTCTCTCCGTAAGCCTGCACGGTGTTTCTCTGTGTAATCTTTCCATAGTAGTTAAATCCTTTCTTTAATATCTTATTTGTATTTATTTTCTAAATCTGTAAGGTCGGGATCGGAGCCGTCCGTTTCCGAAAAGGTGTGAAGCTCTTTATTAAGCATTTCCTCTGTCTGCTTTGCTTCGAGATTTTTCTGCGCCTTGATCTTCTTCCACCAGCTAAAGGCAATAAGAAGTATGATTATAACCCCTGCAAAGACGATAAGATATACAAGCGGTGAGGTCGTTTTGTTCATAATGCGCTTTCCGGCATCACGGAAGGCATCCGCAAACATTTCATCATCGCTTTTATTCGAAACAAAGTAGGCGTCAATATAATCCATAAGGATATTACACGCTTCCTCGTCCATTACAGTCTTTGCCTGCGCTCCGCAGGTATACCACATGCTGTAATCCGTTCCGCCGTCCAGACAGTGGAACAAAAACAGGATATGTCCCTCATCCGGGCAAAGCTCGTTGTACAGCTCTTCAGAATACTGCTCCATATCGCTTGATGACGGGTCCATTGTTCCGTTCACCGTATCGGTTATATACAGAAGCGGATGAACACCCGTCTCCTCATAGAACGACTTTAATCCGTTATTTACCGTTGTGCTGTTTCTTATCCAGTCAAGCTCGTCAACGTAATAAACCGTACTCGTCGTATACTGCTTATCAAGCCTTGTTCTCTCAACAGTGGACTGCGTTATTCCGACTGTCGAAAACATTCCGGACATTTCCGAGAATACGCTGAGCAGCACAACGATCACAATCAGTATTATAAAAACCGTCAGACATCCGCTGCCACAGCCGAAGCCGCCGCGATAACCGCCGCGCACGGGACCGCCGTAAAAGCCGCCCCGCACCGGGCCTCCGTAAAAGCCGCCTCCAAAGCGCGGACCGCTGTTGAATCCGCCGCCCGGTGGTCTGCCTCTGCCCGCGCTGCTGCCTGAGCCTCTGCCGCTGCCCGAATTCATTCTTCCGCCCGAGGAATGAGAAAATGAGCCGGAACGTCCGCCGGAGGAGTGTCCTCCGCCGCCGCTGACACCTCTGCCCACGGGTTAAACCCCCATTTCCGCTTTAAGGCGCGCAAGCTCATCATCAACTGACGCCGCATTTACGCCGCTGTATTTCTCAGCCGCCGCAGCCGCTGCGTCAACAGGCTCTTTGTTAAGCTCCTTTACCGCGTTTGCCTCATCCAGAGCGCGCTGAGCCTTTTCCTCCATGCGTGAGAATGCTCCCATTGCGCCGTTTATCTTTGCGCTTGAATCGGAAATCTTGTTTATTTTCTCCTGGGTTCTTGCAACCGCCATCTGACCCTTGACCTTTTCTCTGCGCGCCTTCAGAGAATTAATATCATTTGTAAGCTTATCGTGCATCTGGCGCATCTGTACGGCATTGCTGTGAGCGGTGTCATATGTTTTCTGCAGCGCTTCAATATTCGCTTCTATTTCCTGCTTCTTTGCGATAAAGATTTTAGCGTCGCCGTCATTTCCTGCCGCAACCGCCTTCTTTGCAAGCTCTGCATACTTTGCGGCCTCTCCCTTTGCATTGTCAAGTGAGCGCTTTGCGCCTGTCTCCGCTGCCATAACTGACGCGGTTTCCCTTTTGACCTCCGCAAGATTCTCCATTGCCTCTCGGAGATACTGGTCGATCATCTTTTCAGGGTTCTCGCACTTATCAAGCAGCGCGTTCACGTTTGCCGAAATAATCTCCGAAAATCTTGATAGAATTCCCATTTTAAATCCTTTCTATATGCTTTTCGATTTATCAAAAACCGAAGTAATTCTTAGCGTTATTATATGATATGTCCTCAACTATCTTTCCGAGTGTTTCATAATCCTGCGGGAACTCGCCGTTCTCTACCCATGTTCCAATGAGATTGCACATAATTCTTCTGAAATACTCGTGACGTGTATATGATAAGAAGCTTCTTGAATCAGTGAGCATACCGACGAACTTGCACAGCGCGCCGAGGTTGCCCAACGCCTTCATCTGCTCTGTCATACCGTCGCGCTGATCGTTGAACCACCAGCCCGAACCGAACTGTATTTTGCCCGCGCATTCGCTGCTCTGGAAGTTGCCGAGCATTGTGCCGAGCACATAATTGTCCTTCGGGTTAAGTGTGTAAAGAATAGTTCTCGGAAGCTCATCCTTTTCGTTCATGGAATTTAAGAGCTTTGAAAGTCCCTCTGCAATATTATAGTCATTGATTGAGTCAAAGCCTGTATCCGCGCCGAGCTTTTCATACATGCTTCTGTTATTGTTTCTCAGAGCGCCCATATGCAGCTGCATTGCCCAGCCAAGCTCATGATATTTAGCGGCAAGCTTCTGGAGAAGCTTTGTCTTGTAGCCCTCCGCCTCATCAAAGGTCACAGCCCCGCCTGATACTGCCTTAGCGTATATCGCATTTACCTCATCATCTGTCAGTTCCTTATACGGAGCGCCGTCAAGAGCGTGGTCTGATACCTTACAGCCGTTCTCGTTAAAGAAATCAATTCTCTCATATAATGCCTTAACCAGCTCGTCAAAGGTCGGGAGCGCTCTGCCGACAACACCCTCCAGTCTCTTTATATACGGAACAAAGGTTTCCTTGTCGATATTAAGAGCAAAGTCGGGGCGAAGCGCCGGAAGGACCTTTGCCTTGATGTGTCCCTTAGCCTTGATTGCGATATGGTATTCAAGGCTGTCTGCCGGATCGTCTGTTGTGCAGATAACCTCAACATTTGACTGATTGATAAGCTTTGAGGGGCTCATCTTGGTTTCCTTTATAACTCTGTTTGCCTCATCCCATATCTTTTCAGCATTTGCCGCCGTAACAACATCATAGATACCGAAATATCTCTGAAGCTCAAGGTGGGTCCAGTGGTAAAGCGGATTTCCGATCGCGTACTGGAGGCAGCCGCAGAAGGCAAGGAACTTATCCTTTGCCGGCGCGTCGCCTGTCATATACTTTTCGTCAAGACCGCATGATCTCATAAATCTCCACTTATAGTGGTCTCCGCCGAGGAATATCTGCGTGATATTCTCAAACGGCTCATCATCGAGCATCTGCTTTGGTACAAGATGACAGTGATAGTCGATAATCGGCATCTTTGCGCTGTAATCATGATACAGCTTCTTCGCTGTCTCATTTGTCAGCATAAAGTCTTTGTCCATAAATGGTTTCATTTTGTTTTCTCCTTTTTATTTTGTATTTTTTCTCTCTTAATATTTAACTGTTTTTAAGATCTCTCAGAGTATAGCCCAGCGGTTCTGTATTCTTGAGATATTGCAGCATTTCGTCACAGTCCTCCGTGCATAAATAAAGGTCACGGCAGCCGCGCTTTATAAAGCCCTCGTCCGTACAATGCTCCATAAACGCCATAAGATTGTCAAAATAGCCGTCAATATTATAAAGCGCGATCGGCTTTTCGTGCCGTCTGAGCTGCTTCAGCGTAAGAACCTCATAAAACTCCTCAAAGGTTCCTATTCCGCCCGGTACGACAATAAAGACCTCTGCGATGTCCTCCATTGTCTTTTTTCTTTCACCCATTGTTTCGGTGAAAATAAGCTCGTCGCATTCATCATATATCGCTTCTATTTCCTCATCACGGAAAAAGTTCGGGATAACTCCCGTTATTTTTCCGCCGCCTCTTTTAAAGCCTCTGGCGGACGCGCCCATAAGCCCGTTTTTGCCTGCGCCGAAAACAAGCTCATGCCCCGCCTGCGCAAGCTCAAAGCATAGCTTTTCAACCATATCAATATAATGCGGGTTAATTTCGTTGCTCGCCGCTCCGAATACACAAATTTTCATTAAATGACATTCCTCCTCCCATACATATACATTAATACTTATTATATATTATACTACAAATTTATTCTTATTGCAATAAATTTTTTGTAAAATTGCACAGATAAATTAGCGTTAGAAAAAAAATCTTAATTGCCAAAGTAAATTCTCGTGTAAAATGTTTCCATAGAGAATTTAG
>JBJEFT010000405.1:0-19394 GCA_051874315.1 Candidatus Ornithomonoglobus sp. | reverse complement strand
ATCGTCAAAATCCCTTGAATCGTCGCCGTCTATTGTAAATATCTTTTTGTCCCTCAGATCCTCGCGGTTTTTAATTTCCTCCTCGGATACGCGGTCCGGCAGACTGTCCGCCGCGTCAAGAACCGCCTTTGAAAAGCGTTCGGGAATTTTGTTTTCCGCGATAAGTCCGTTAAGACAGCTTTCCACACTGTCACCGCTGCCCAGAACTGCCGTTATAACGCCCACAGGCTTTCCCTTTGAGTTATATTCCTCAATCGAAGCCATGACCCTGTCTCCGACTGACGCGCCTCCTAAATCCTGCTCCCTGACGCGTATCTGTGAAAAGAACTCGCGGCGGTCGGGGGATACACGGTAATAACCGTTTTTCATTCCGACAAGAACTCCGACAATGTTTGTATTGCCGCGCTCAATGATCTGCTCTATATGCCCCTCTCGGTGTCCGCGGCCGTTGTCGTTGTTGTCTATCCTTACAAGAACTCTGTCACGGTCATATGCGCCGCCAAGCTTCTCATGAGGGATAAAAATATCGTTGTTCTCCTCTCCCCGAACGCGTACAAAGCCGAAGCCGCCGCCGGCATTGCACATAAGCACACCGGCAGCAGTAAGACCCTTCTCGCTTACAACACAATAGCGGCCTTTTTTCGTTTTATATATTTTCCCCTCCTTGACAAGACTGTCCAATATGGCGGAAAGCTCGTCGCGGTCGCTTTCCGGCACATCAAGAACTATTGCCATCTCGTTGAATTTGAGCGGCACATAAGTGTTTGAGGAAATGTAGCTTAATATTCTTTCTTTTCTGTCCATCGCTTCTCCCGTCATTCCGAAAATAAATTTAAAGGAGCACACAGACGCGCTCCTTTTTATGTTATACGTCTATTATATCCTTAAACGTAACCGAATCAAGCTCCTCTATCAGATTCTTCTGAATAGCCGCAAGCTTGTTTTTCACCCTGCATTCCACATTATTGACGCAGCAGTCGCCGCCGAGGCAGATATTTAAGGCTATCGGTCCGTCAATAACCTCAATTATATTTTTGAGCGTTATTTCCTCCGCAGACTTATTGAGCGCGTAGCCGCCGTTCACTCCGCGGTATGATTTCAGATATTCCGCCTGGACAAGCTTACGGAGAATTTTAAGTGTAAACCTGTACGGAATATCATTCTGCTCCGCAATCGTCTTTGCCTCAATTTGTCTGCCGCTACGTGCAAGCTCCGCGACAATTCTCAGCGCATAGTCCGCCTCTCTTGTTATCTTCATTCCGAACTCTCCTCACATTATCGGTTTTCACATATGTTGAGTATTTCCAATGCGTATGACCTGGGTGTTCTTCCGTTAATGATATGTATTTTAAAATCGCAGTCGGCATAGAACGGCAGCCTGTCGTTAAACCGCTTTTCTACAGCCTCAATATCCTGATTCTGCAACAGCGGTCTTGTGGCTCTTGCCGCTTCAAGCCGCTCCCTTATAACGCTGAAATCCGGCGCAAGATTTACTATTACGCCGTTTTTTCGAAGAGCGGCTATATTATCCTTATTGAGCACAACTCCGCCGCCTGTGGCTATCACACAGCCGTCAAGCGCCGCCGCCTTGCATATTATCCTGTGTTCAAGCTCCCTAAAGCCCTGCTCTCCGGCCTCGGCAAATATCTCGTTGATCGTTTTGCCGGTTTCATTAACTATCATCTCATCGGTGTCTATCAGCTTATACCTTGACGCTGCGGCAATAGCCTTTGAGATCTCCGTCTTTCCCGACGCCATAAAGCCTGTAAGTACAATGTTCATCTCTTAAATACCTCTTTGCGGATTTTATCGGCAATACCGTCCGGCAGCTTTCTGTCCATAAACAGCTCGTTCGCTGTAATTCCCTGATAAATCAGCATATCAAGACCGTTAAGCGTTTTTGCGCCACGCTCCCGCGCCTGCTCCAGAAACAGAGTTTCCTCGGGATTATATATCATATCGACACATGACATACCGCTGTGTATAAAATCAAAGCTCTCTATTTCGTCAATACTGTCTATAGGCAGCGCGTCAAGCTGCGGCGCCATTCCTGCCGAGGTGGTGTTTAAAACAATGTCAAAATCAAGGCTGTCAAGCTCCGTTTTAATTCTGAAGCCTGTCGCCTCATATATCACATCAGACATTGAAATACACTTTGCCTTAGTCCTGTTCACTATAGTTATACTCTCCGGCTTTGCCTGAATTATTCGCATAAGCGTTGGTTTTACGACACCGCCGCAGCCCATAACGAGTATTTTTGCTCCCTCTATTTTAATTCCCGCGTTTGTAAGCGCAAGATAGAAGCCCTCGCTGTCAGTGTTATAGCCGCAGAGCTTCCCGTCATTATTAACTATAGTATTGACCGAGCCAAGCAGTTTCGCCTGCGGTGAAATTTCGTCAAGATGCTCCATAACCGCCAGCTTGTGCGGCGCCGTTACGTTAAGACCTCTTATTCCGAGAGCGCGCACTCCGCGGATCGCATCACCCACGTTTTCCGGCAGCACATGAAACGCCGTATATACATAATCATCGCCGGTAACATCGGCAATAAAGCTGTGCAATGCCGGTGAAAAGCTGTGCTCCACCGGATGACCGATTATTCCGAGCTGCTTTGTTTTTGCTGTTATTTCCATTTTATTTTCCTCTTAAAAATTGTTATTATAGCCGTTAAGCAAGCGCGTCGCGTACGCGCCGTCAACTATCTCCCAGTCAAAGGAATAGGACTTAACTCCCGATTCCCTGAGACTCTGCCAAATCGTATTATAGGTTTGCAGCGGAACCTGTGAGGTATACACCTGATTTTCTATAAAGTCATGTATCATAAATTCGATATTGCCGTTCTCAGCTTTACCGAAGCGGCAGTTCCTCTGCTCACTCTTATCTATATCCTGCGACAAAATCATGAGCTTTATAACCTCTATAGCCTTATCATTAAAGCCATTGTCAAAAATCAATATCTTTTCGAGCAGCTCATTATAATCCGACACAAATCTGAGATTATATCCCTCCAGCTTTTCAAGCTCTCCCGACTCCTTTGACGAGCTCTGAACCTTCTCAAAAAGCTGCTGCTTTACCACCGCGTCATCGGTCGGTGAAAATGTTATCATAAGCCGCTTATCCTCATCACTGTAAAGCATCGGATGCGGCATAAGTCCTACCTGCTCACAGTTCGGGCAGCGGAATATGTTGACCTTGCCCGCCAGAAGGTCCTTTTTAAGGTCGGGACTGTCCTTTACCGTTATTGAACTCCATACAGTCACATCCGACATATGCTCACATTTCGGACACTTTACCGACTGCTTTAAATTTATACTCATATATATCCGATTCCTTTCGTAACACTTATCTTTATTATACTATACTTGTACAGATTATGCAAGGATTATTTTTCGTTCCATGTCATAAAATCCTTTTCCGCCTCGTAAGAATAAAGTACAAAGGAATGAAAGGACAAGACGATAAATGAGGCGGTTCAGAACATATGTTATAACTAAAAAAACACTCGTAAGGGCGGGAATTATATCCGGCGGCATAGCTGCCGCCGTGGGCTTTATATTTGCGGCAAAAAGCTTTGCTCCCCCTGCCGTACCCGCGTTTTCCGGCAGTACGGATATATCCGAGGCAATACTTGATGAGGGAATGCCGAAGGAGGACGAGCCGTTTGATTTATCCGGCTTTATTTCCGGCATTCTCGGCTTTGACAAGGATAAACCGGAAACAATAATTGAAAGCTCCTCGGCAATTTTTGATGAAGCCGGACGAAACACGCAGTCGCCGGAGGTATCCGAGAAGCCGGAGAAAACCGAAGAACCGGCGATTACCGATCCGCCGAAGCCTGTGGAATATGCCGGGGATAAGCTTCCGTCACATGATGAGATCATAGCTGCTCATGAGCTTAAAATAAATAATGCGACAAATTATGATGTTGATGCTGACGCGCTGTGCGCCGAGCCGCTTGAAATAAGCCTCGACAATTCCGGTCCCGAGGTGCTTATCATGCACACGCATACAACGGAATGCTTTACGGGTGATGAAATGGCGGGCGAATCGGAACGGACAACCGATGAGGCGCATAATATGTGCGCCGTGGGCGACGTTATCGCCGATACCCTTGAAAGCTACGGCATACAATGCTGTCATGACAAAACGATCCATGACTACCCCACATACCAAGGCTCATACACAAGAGCGCTCGATACCATAACATCCGACATAGAAAAGTATCCGTCAATAAAGGTGGTGCTTGACGTTCACCGCGACGCTTATGTATACAGCGACGGTTCAAAGCTTCGCGTCGCGGCGGAGATCAACGGCAGGGAAACCGCTCAAGTCATGCTTGTTCTCGGCACAGACAGCATGGGACTTTATCATCCGTACTGGCAGAAGAACCTCTCCCTTGCCTGCAAGGTGCAGAGTGCGGCAAACATAATGTACCCGGGAATGATGCGTCCGATTGACCTCAGGCGCGAGCGCTTCAATATGCACGTTACGACAGGCTCTTTGCTGCTTGAAGTAGGCAGCAACGGCAATACCCTTGATGAAGCGATGTCCTCCGGTGAATATATTGCAAGAGCGCTTGCCGCAGCATTATTAAACGGATAATTTGTTTTAGAGCATTTGCCATAAAAGAAAATCCCCATAGAGCAGATTTCAATTGAACAGCCTGATCTATGGGGACCATATTAAAATTCGGATGAGTTTTACTGAGTTGTTTGTGTTTAAATTATTTGCTCAAATCAATATTTCTTACGGTATCTCTCAATTTAAGAACATAAGACGGAGATACGGAAAGCTCGTCAATACCCATACGCAGGAAGGTTTCGGTGAGCGTTGTGTCTGCCGCAAGCTCGCCGCAAATTCCGATCCACGCCCCGTTTGCATGAGCATTTTTAGCCGAAAGCTCAATCAGTCTCAGAACTGCCTCGTGGTGAGTGTCGCAGAAGCGCTCAAGATTTGGATTCTGCCTGTCGCACGCAAGAGTGTACTGTGTCAGATCGTTTGTTCCGATGCTGAAGAAGTCAACCATTGGCGCGAGCCTGTCGCTTATAACCGCTGCCGCCGGTGTTTCTATCATTATGCCCAGCTCTGTATCCTTTGAATATTGTATTCCGTTCTCATCAAGCTCTTTTTTTACCTCATCGCAGATTGCAAGTATTTCTTCAAGCTCCGAAACACTTGTGATCATCGGGAACATTATAGCTATATTTCCGAATGCGGACGCCCTGTAAAGCGCTCTGAGCTGTGTTTTGAATATTTCCGGACGAGTAAGACATATCCTTATCGCTCTGAAGCCGAGCGCCGGATTTTCCTCCTTGTCAAGTCCGAAATAATCAACCTGCTTATCCGCGCCTATGTCAAGCGTTCTGATAATTACCTTTTTGCCCGCCATGCTCTGGGCAACCTTTTTGTATGCCTGGAACTGCTGCTCCTCCGTCGGGTAATCGCTGCTCTCAAGATACAGGAACTCACTGCGGAAAAGTCCTATTCCGCCGGCGTCATTCATCAATACCGCGCCGATGTTGTCTACACCGCCGATATTTGCAAAAATATTTATTTTTGTTCCGTCAAGCGTGATGTTTTCCTTTCCCTTAAGCTTCTGGAGCAGCGCCTTTTTCTCAAGGTCTGCGCTGCGCTTTTTCTCCGCGCGGGCAAGCGTTTCTTCATCAGGATCTACAATGATTTCGCCTGTAAATCCGTCTGCGATCGCAATATCTCCGTCATGTATCTGTGTCAGAAATTCTTCACCGACACCGATTATTGCCGGAATATTCATATTACGCGCGAGAATTGCCGTATGTGAATTTGATGAGCCGTGCGCGGTTACAAACGCCAGCACACTGTCCTTATCAAGCGATACCGTTTCGCTCGGCGCCAGATCATCGGCGCAGATTATAACCTTCTCGTTATCCGCATGCTCCGCATTTTCGCTCCCCTGCGACAGGCAGTCAATAAGCCTGTTGGAAATATCCTTGACATCTGCAGCTCGCGCCTGCATATAGCTGTCATCCATTGATGAGAACATTTCGGCAAAATTATCGGCGGTCACGGCTACCGCATATTCAGCGTTTACCTGCTGCGAGTCAATAACACCGATTATCGCCTCATTATAATCGTCATCATCAAGCATCATCATATGAATTTCAAATATCTGCGCGTTGGCCTCTCCGACCTCTTTAAGCGCCTTTTCATAGATTGACTGCAGCTGCCCGACAGCCTTTTCCTTTGCCGCTTCAAGCCTGCGCTTTTCTGCCTCCGGATCTGTCACCTTAATCCGTTTAACACTGACGTCCCTGCGCTGAAACAGCGATATTTTTCCGATCGCCACAGCGCCGTAAACGCCTTTTCCGCAAAACTTAATCATAGCCGTACTCCTTTAAAGATTTGCCGAGAAAAACTCCTCCATTGCCTTTGCGGAAGCCTCCTCGTCGCCGCCTTCAACGCTGACCTTAACAGTATCAGCATTTTTTACTCCAAGTCCCATAATTGCGAACAGCTTTGACGCGTCCGCGCTCTTGCCGTCCTTCTCAATGGTAATCTTGCTGTCAAGCGCCTTTGCCGCTTTAACCAGAAGTCCTGCCGGTCTTGCGTGGATGCCAAGTTCGTCCTTAATTGTGTATTCAAATGTTTTCATGATAAATCCTCTCCTTTATTAATTGATTTTTAAAATATTGTCTCCTGCTTTAACTTTGCCGGATACGGTAGTGTTTATACCGCTGTAATCATCACTGTTGCATATAATCATCGGAGTTGTGACCTTGTAGCCGGCATTGCGTATACCGTCAATATCAAAGGTGATGAGCAGATCGCCCTTTTTAACCCTTTGTCCGTCCTTAACTACAGCCTCAAAGAATTTTCCGCCGAGCTGTACGGTGTCAATTCCGATATGCAGAAGGATCTCGCAGCCGTCATCGGAGGTCATATTGACCGCGTGCTTCGTATCAAACACACCCTCGATCGTACAGTCGCACGGAGCGTACAGCTTACCCTCCGAAGGCTCGATCGCTACACCGTCGCCGAGTATTTTTCCTGAGAATACAGCGTCCTCAACCTTATCAAGAGGAACCACTGTTCCGTTGAGATGAGCCGAAAGAACGATATCTTTAGCCGCAGCCGGCTTCTTTTCCTCAGCCGCCGGCGCAGGCTCTGCCGTACCGGCGTCAAGAATTTTATCTACATTGTCGGCATCGGGCGTATCAAGGAAGTCCTCCAGATTTGATTTGATTACCGCAACCTGCGGACCGTATATAACCTGCACACCGTTGCCCTTGTGGATGACACCTGACGCGCCGCTCTGCTTTAAAATCCCGTCTGCTACCAGATCAGCTTTTTTAACGGTCACGCGGAGTCTTGTAGCGCAGCAGTCAACATCAGAAAGATTTGCCTTTCCGCCGAGACCCTTTACGATCAATGCGCTTACCATATCAATACCTGAAGCAGCCTCAGAGCCGGCTTTTCTTGCGTTTACATCCTTACGGGTATACAGCTTTGTTTCCTCATCATCCGCCTCTCTGCCCGGAGTTTTCAGATTGAGCTTTGTAATCATAAAATAGAATACAAAGTAATAAAGAACCGCAAAAATAACACCGATAATTACGATCCATATCCAGTTTGTCTTTGCATTACCCTGTAATATTCCGAACAGGAGCATATCAATAAATCCGCCGGAGAAGGTCATTCCGACACCAACCCCGCATATGTGCATCAGCATAAAGGAAAGACCTGCAAGCACGCAATGAACCACATACATTGCCGGAGCAACGAACAGGAATGTAAATTCAAGCGGCTCGGTAATACCCGTAAGCATTGATGTTAAAGCCGCAGAAAGGAGAAGACCGCCAACAACCTTTTTCTTTTCCGGTCTTGCAGCCCGATACATTGCAAACGCTGCCGCAGGAAGTCCGAAGATCATGAACGGGAATTTACCGGTCATAAATCTTGTTGCGGAAACAGAGAACTGCGTGGTTGACTTTGACGCGAGCTCTGCGAAGAATATGTTCTGCGCGCCCTGTACAAGCGTGCCGTCAATTACCATTGAACCGCCGACCTCTGTCTGCCAGAACGGCATATAGAATACATGGTGCAGACCGAACGGGATCAGCGCGCGTTCGATAATTCCGTAAATCCATGTTCCTGCATAGCCGGATGCAAGCACCAGATTACCCAGCATTGCGATCCAGCCCTGGATAACAGGCCATACAAAGAACATAACGATCCCGACAAGAAGATACACAAGGCTGCTGATAATCGGCACAAAGCGGGTTCCGCCGAAGAACGAAAGAACCTGCGGAAGCTGAATCTTATAAAACCTGTTATGCAGCGCCGCAACGCCCAGTCCTACAATAATACCGCCGAATACACCCATCTGAAGCGTGGTAATACCCAGCATTTCCGTTGTTGAGTTGGCAGCCATTGCGTCAACGCCGCCCTTTGCGTTAATTAGAGCGCTGATTACCGTGTTCATGATAAGGTATGCGATAGCGCCCGAAAGAGCCGCAACCTCTTTTTCCTTCTTTGCCATACCAATGGCAACACCCATTGCAAACAGCAGAGCCAGATTGTTGAATACCACACTGCCTGCCTGGTTCATAATATCAAGGATCGTGTAGAATACACCGCCCTCATAGATAATGTTTGTCAGATGATACGTTTCAAGCGTGGTTGGATTTGTAAATGAGCTTCCTATTCCCAGAAGAAGTCCTGCCACCGGAAGCAGCGCGATCGGAAGCATGAAGGAACGTCCTACACGCTGTAAAACGCCGAAAATTTTGTCTTTCATAAAGCTTACCTCCAAAATGTTTTTGTTTTACGGCACGGGCGGTACCTGTTCCCGCGCTGTGATTATATATTTGCGATATCCGGATACCGCCTAAAATCAGCAGTCGAAGCTGATTTTTTTCAGATGAATTGTGAGGGTGATGAGCTCATCCTCAGAAATTGTTTTATTATGCGTTTTAAGAATGTATTCCTGAATACATTCCGCGCATTTATAATGATTTGCGCAGCTGTTTTTTATCATTTCGACAAAGCTGCGGTCATTGCTTAGTATTTGCGGCACAGGCTTATTTTCCAACAGGCGCTGCGCCAGATATTTCAGATGAACCATGAACCTTTCAAAGGTTACGCGGCTGCGGTCAAGCTTTTTTGAGTAGAAATATTCCACGATCTCAATACAGCCGTTTAACATCTTTGTAATGTCATAAACATCACTCATTTTTGTGTCAAGCTGAGCGTTTACAATGTGCATTGCGATGAAACCGGCCTCATCGGGAATAAGGCTTATTCCAAGCCGCTCCCTGAGCTGCTCCACACAGTACATTCCCAGCTCAAGCTCCAGCGGATAGCATTCTCTTATTGAATCCATCAAAGGATTGGTAAATTCAATCCCACGCTTTTTTCGTTCTATCGCAAAGCTGATATGGTCGGAGAGCGTTATCAGCAGTGAGTCGTTTAAGCGTGACGGGATTTTTTCGTTTATATATGAAACCATATCATTGGTGAACTTTATATATTCATAAGGGATCTCCGACATCAGCTCTATAAGCCTGTTCTGCAGCGACGAGCTTGTAATAAAATACGTTTTCTGTATCTGTTTCGGGTCCACATAGTCGCCGCTTTTTTTTCCGAAGCCTATTCCTTTTCCGGATACAATCTGTTCCTTTCCGTTTTTGCCTACAACACACACGGTATTATTATTGATTGTTTTTATGATTTTCATAATTATACTCCGATATTTTCCATAATAATAAAAAAACCACTTTGATATAAGGATTCACTGCATAAATGCAGAAAATCCATTCAAAGTTGGTAATGCCCATTCGGTAACACCCAAACAATATATACAATTAATTCTCTTTTCTTTCTGGAATTACTATAACACATTTATTGCATTTTGTCAATAATAGAATTATAAATCAAGTTTTTTTCTGTATTTTGCACAACTAAAAAAAGAGTCATTCGTCATTTTATACAAAGCCAAAGGAATATGATACCTTTTGTGCTTAAATCCCCGATTATTCTCAACTGTACCTTTCTGATACAGTGATGTGCCCATTGTATAGCTTCAGCAATAAAAGCAAAGGATTTACCCTCTGAAAGCAATCTTTTTATTGATAATCTTTTATCATCTCATCAATATTTGCCAGACTAAATTCTCTATGTAAATATTTTACATGAGAATTTACTTTGGCAATTAAGAATACCGAAATATTAACCTGATTAAGATTATACCCCTTTACTTTTGGAAATAAATATGTTATACTTTTATGCAGAAGCAGAAAATATTTATAATTATTGAGGTATCAAAATGGCTGAAAAGAAAGACAACATAAAAATTATCGCGCAGAATAAAAAGGCCAGACATGAATATTTCATTCTGGAAACCTATGAATGCGGTATAGAATTGTTCGGCACAGAGGTCAAATCCATACGTCAGGGCAAGGTCAATCTTGCGGACTCGTATGCGGGAATTACAAACGGTGAGGTGCTTATAAAGCAGATGAATATCAGCCCCTTTGAAAAGGGCAATATTTTTAACCGCGATCCTATGCGTGAAAGAAAGCTGCTCATGCATAAGCAGGAAATACTGAAGCTTTCACAGAAGATAAAGGAGCAGGGTCTCTCTCTCGTTCCGCTCAAGGTGTATTTGAAGGGTTCGCTTGTAAAGGTCGAGCTTGCGCTTGTAAAGGGTAAAAAGCTCTATGATAAGCGTGAGGACATCGCAAAGCGCGACGCAAAGAGAAGCATGGACAGAGCGATAAAAAACAGCGGAAGATATTGAATTTAATGAAAGGCATTGCCTGTATCCGAAAACGGTACAGGCAATGCCTTTTTATACCTTATTATTTGTCGATAAATAAATGTCTCGGCAGACCGTCAACCATAAACGGTGTAAGCTCGCCTATGATAAGCGGTGACGCGTATTCATTAAATTCCTTTGAAATGTATGTGTTATCATCCGTGATCCACTCGAGAGGAACGCATTTTTCAACGTTTGCAATGAGGTTTACATCGTAGCTTGCGGTCTTTATTTGGTACGGATTATTGGAAATTCTTTCAAATATGATCATCTTTCCCGTCTCACCGTTAAGCGCAAGCTGAACAGCGTCGGCTCCGGCTGTATATGCCTCTGTAATATCTCTTCTCGATACGATATGCGAAGCGCAGCGCTGAAGTGTTGAGAATACAATACCTCTTGACTTGATGCCTGTCTCAGCTCCGAGGAAGTCGGCAAGATAAAGCGCCGTGCCGCCCAGAGCCTTGTGACCGAAGGAGTCCTCAAACATATTCTTCTTGTTCGCCTCGCAGACATACTTGCCGTCAGCGGTCTTTATACCCTCCGATACAGCGACAATCACCGCGTGCTGATACTTTTTAAGCTCTCTTATCTTATTCAGGAACTTATCATGGTCAAACTCCACCTCAGGCAGATAAATAAGGTCCGGTCCGGTACAGTCCTCCGACCTCGAAAGCGCTGACGCTGCTGTGAGCCAGCCCGCATTTCGTCCCATGATTTCAACCACTGTGATCGAGTCTGACGGATAGGTCTTTGCGTCTCTTATTATTTCCTTCATCGCGGACGCTATGTACTTTGCGGCGCTGCCGTAGCCCGGTGTATGGTCTGTAACGGCAAGGTCGTTATCTATAGTCTTTGGCACACCCATAAACGTAATATCCGAACCGATTTCCTTAGCATAATTTGAAAGCTTTTTTATCGTATCCATTGAGTCATTTCCGCCGATATAGAAGAAATGCTTGACATCAAGCTTGTTCATTAGATTGAACAGTCTCCAGTATACCTCAGGAGCGTCCTCAGCATCCGGCAGCTTGTAGCGGCATGTCCCCAAGAAAGACGAAGGTGTTCTTTTAAGAAGCTCAATATCAAGATCGGACTTGATATAGTCGTCCATATCAACAAACTGCTCGTTTAAAAAGCCCTCAATTCCGTGTCTCATACCGTAGACCTTCTTGACACCCATGTCCTTTGCCGTCTTGAATACGCCCACAAGGCTTGAGTTAATTACCGATGTAGGACCGCCTGACTGTCCTACTATTACGTTACCCTGTAACATCTGAAAAATCCCCTTTCGTTATTTAATAATTTTCTCCGTTCAGAATTTATTATATGGTAATTATATCAAGATTATGTCTATTTTGTCAAGAGTTTCTAATATAAATGTCAGATTTTTTGTGTATTTTAGACTATTTTTTATAAATTTGTTAATATGGGTTGACTTTTTGTTCTACTTCGTGTAGAATATAAATATACTACATAATGTAGAATGAACCGGTTCAGTATTGCAAAGAAAGGATTTGATAAGATGAAAATATCAGATTCGGAAATGGAAATTATGAAAATTATCTGGTCTCATGACGGCGCCGTCACCTCGGCGCAGATTTCTTCGGAGCTTGAAACAGAGTGGAAGCCTACAACTATTCTGACCTTCTTAAAGCGACTTACAGACAAGGGTATACTTACCGCTGAAAAAGCCGGCAAGTCCAACAGCTACAGAGCGCTTATAACCGAAAAGGAATACAAGTCACAGCAGACCGAGGAGTTTTTAAAGCAGTTCCATTCCGGCTCGGTAAAGAATTTTCTTGCCGCTTTATTCGGAGATAAAAAACCGTCCCCAAAGGATATTGAGGAAATCAAGGAGTGGTTTGAGGAGGTTTAAGGTACATGAAAATATTATATGATCTGCTTCTGATGAGCATTTCCGGCAGTCTGATGTTTATACTCTCATCGGTAGCGCACAGGCAGATGCGTCAGCGATTTGCGCAGTGGTACTATGCGCTGCTTGTTACGTCCGCGGCAATGTTTATTGTTCCGCTTCAGGCGCTTTTTACATCTCATAAGCTGTTTAAGGTGATTGTACCCCCGGTACAAACCGTGATTTCGGGCGGCGCGGCATATAACGGGACAAGCTTTGTTGCGTCAGTGTTCTCCCCCTCCGCATTTATTATTATACTGTGGGCGGCGGTATCGCTTGTTCTGCTCTGCATAACGGCATATAGATACTTCCGGATCGCGCGATCGTTAAAGGCGGTAAGTGAGGAATGCTATAATGAAGCTGTTCTTGAGGTATTCTCCCGCGTATGCTATGATATGAGAATACATCGTGAAATTGAGGTGCGTACAAGCGTCACATTAACATCGCCTCTGCTGTTCGGCGTGCTGCGCCCGGTGGTGATTGTTCCCGAAAAGGAATTTTCACAAGCTGAGCTTATTATGATCTTCACGCATGAGCTGACGCACTACCGACACTGTGACCTCGCAATAAAGCTGATGATGTCAGTCGTCCGCTGTATTCACTTTTTTAATCCGGCAGTATATTTTCTCAGCAAAGCAATCAACGAGGGCTGCGAGCTGTGCTGTGATGAAGCGGTGCTTGACAGGCTGAACCTACAGGATAAAAAGGCTTACGGCCGCCTTATAATCTCGGTAATCGAGAGTGAAAACCGCGCTATGGCATATTCGACTGCTATGGCGTCGCCTAAGGATAAAATACAGAAGCGGCTTTTAAAAATCATTGAGTTCAGAAGCCCGTCAAGGCTGTTAAAAATGATTTCCGTAATGCTTGCGGCTTCTATTTCCCTCTGCTCTCTCACCGCTCTCGGCTTTGAGGCGGCAAAGGAGGCTTTGCCTGAGGAAGTTACACGGACTATAGCAAGCACGCTTACGGGCTCTGCTCACTCCCCCTTTGCGCAAATCATCGACGCTTTGCCGGAGGAAACGGCAGAGCCGGAAATTACAGAGAAACCCGAGCCGGCATCCGAACCTGAGCATGAAACAGCCGCGCCTGCGGAAGAACCTTTACAGACTATTGCAGAAGGATCCGACACGTCAGCGGAAAATAACACCGCTGTGAAATCGTATTCCTTTGACCTTGACTATGCTGCAGAGGAACCGGCAATAACAGCCGCTCCGATAAAGACAATCGAAATGCCAGGCTCGTCATATGTGTTTAATCCGTCTTTTGCAGGCGGCGCAGCTGAGATACGCAGCGATAATATATACGTCACATGGGATATATTTGCCGCGATTTCACGCACAGAAGGCAGGGACAGTTGTATTCTGAGAATATACAGGGTGAATGAGTACGGCGAGGATGATCTGATTTATGACGAAAACACGCTTAACGCAAACGGAAACAATTTAAACATCCGCTTTTTACAGGGAGAAACTTATTATATGGTAGCACAGCAGAATAACAATGCCGAAAGAGCAAGTATTTATGTGAGTGCAAGGTAAATTTAAAGAAACGGAGATAAATAACTATGAAAAAATTAATATCAATGATTTTATCGGCGGCAATGCTGATAACAGGAGCTTCCGCAGCGGCGGAGACTACAACAGGCTACGGTGACAGAAATTCAATTAAAACAATGGTTTATTTATGGGAATATCAGATAATTGAGGGGTATTCCATGGGCAGCTATTCAAACGGAGGTCCGACGGTGGACGATAACGGAGATTATCTTGCTCCGCTGAGAAGTCTGTCGGTCTTTTGGGACTATAGCTCGGTCGTTGAAAGTGACACCCTTATGCTGTACTGCGAAAGCAGAACTATTGAGGTTCCATTAAAGGCAGGCACCGCCGTTGTGGACGGAAAAGAAATAGAATTTCCTCATACAGCCGTTACTCTGCCGGATATACTGTGGGATGGTGAGCCTTATACCGAAATATATTTCCACTACTCATATATTCCGGAAATATTCGGCGTAGAAAGCGCTGAATGGGATAAGGATAATCTTACGCTTACCATTACGGAGAACGAAAGCACGCCTATGTCAAACGCGAAACGCGAACAAAGAAAGCTTTCGATGACACTTGACAGAGGAGAAACAGCGCTTCCGACACCCGCGCCTCATTTAAAGGAGCAGGAAATCGAACCGCTGCCACCCACCGATAACCGCAGCGCATATATCGGTACACCGTCACAATTCAGCGACATGACCGACACGTCCTCACTGCTCAACACCTGCGTAAACGAGCTTACGGACCGCGGCGTTATATCGGGCTACGAGGACGGAACCTTCAGACCCGATTCGTATGTAACCCGCGCAGAAGCGGCGGCAATGATCTGCCGGCTTATGGGCTTTGAAATGCAGGGCGAAAGCAGCTTTACAGACGTGCCGCCCGGTGAATGGTATGCCGCGCCCGTCGGGGCAATCACCGAAATAGGCATTGTAAACGGCTATGAGGACGGCACCTTCAGACCGAACAATAACATCACATATCACGAGATGTTTAAAATCATTTACTGTCTTCTCGGAGAGCCGAACGCGTTCTATCAAAGTCTTATCAGCTATGCGGTAAGAGACGGATTTGCGGGAGAACTAAGCTCCTTCGGCGATGATTATCCGGTTACGCGCGGAGATATGTGCATAATGCTTTCAAGAGCGCTTGATACATATATAACCACATGGGAGACCGATGACGGAAACGAATATTACGGTGATTCCGAAATGACGCTTTACGACTATCTTGACGGCAAGCCTACGGTTTATAATTACTTCTGCTCAATGAAGCAGTATGAGGAATACGGTAATATGGTAAAAAGCCAAAACTAAATTATTGTTTAGCGAACTAATTCTTGCCCCCCTTTTTTAGAATTGCCACAGGCAATTATCAAAAAGGGGGGACGGAGAAAATCGCTGTGCGATTTTCGGGAGGGGGGTTCAGTTACCGCAAATTTGCATATTTACCGTAATTTAAGGCATTTAAACCCCCTTTCCGTCGCTGCGCTCCTCCCTTCCCCCTTTTTGATAACCGCTGACGCGGTTCTAAAAAAGGGGGACAAGAACGGGAGGTAAACAATAATTTATTGCTCTAATTCAAACACATGAATTTCAGCTTAAACAAAGTTGAAAAAAATCTGATAATAGAGCCGGTTCTGTTTTGAACCCCGCCCCGTCATTCAAAAGACGGCATATCATTTCTACGCCGTCTTTAATATGTCGTCCAGTATTTTCATAATATCAGCATTTATCTCTGCAATACTTCTTACAGTGCCGTCACCGTCAACACAGGATACCTCACGCCAGCCGCGCGCCCGGGCAACCTGTACCGCATTATCATAGCTCTTTTTCAGATATGTGAGATTACTCTCATGAATATCCTTTTTATCGGAGCTGTCTATCTTATTTGCTCTGTCCGCCATGAGCTTTGCAGCGCTCTGGGGCGGCATGTTAAGAAATATCGTCACATCCGGTATCGGAAGCCCGAAATGACCGTATTCAAGCTCAACAAGCCAGTCAATAAAGCGCTTCTTTTCCCTTTTATTCTCTATCTTTGACGCCTGATGTATCATGTTTGAAGGGACATAACGGTCTGCAACTATTACCGTTCCCACGTCATAATCCTTTTTCCAATCCTTACGGTATGTAGCAAAACGGTCAACCGCGTAAAAGGTTGACGCGGTATAGGCGTTTACATCCTGCGGCTCCCTGCCGAAATCACCCGAAAGATACATCTTTACGAGCGCGGACGATTCGCTTTCATATGCCGGAAAGGAAATCAGCCTTGCAGGTATACCCTGCTTGATCAGTTTGTTATATACCAGCTCCGACTGTGTCTGCTTTCCGCTTGAATCGGTGCCCTCTATCGCTATTAAAATTCCCATTGTAATCAGTCCTGTCTGTACTTTTTACTTCTGCCATGCAGCAGAACCGTCATTGCAAACTTAGGCAGGGCAAGCATTCTCTTTGCGCGCCACGGCTCTTTTTTCAAGCGGTAGAACCATTCAAGTCCGTGATTGCAGTACCATTCGGGCGCTCTTAAAACAGTACCGGCAAAAACGTCAAGGCTTCCGCCGATTCCCATCGCAACGCGTACACCCTTAAGACCCTCCGCGTTTCTTGCAAGCCACTGCTCCTGCTTCGGCGCGCCAAGACATACGAATAACAAATCCGCGCCGGACTCATTGATTTCGCGGACGATTTCCGGCTCCTCCTCCGGCTTGAAATAACCGTTGCGCATTCCCGCAATCTTAAGACCGGGATACTTTTCCTCAAGCTTTTCCTTTGCAAGCTCCGCCACTCCCGGTTTTCCGCCGAAAAGGAAAACGCTGTGGTCTGTACCCTTGATACGGTCAAGAACGTCACAGGCAATGTCATAGCCCGCCGCGCGCTCACTGATCGGTCTGCGGAGTATCCTTGACGCATATACTACGCCTATACCGTCAGCTGTAAGCAGCTCGGCGTCATTTAAAAGCTTTGCGAACTCCGGCTCCTTATACGCAACCATCAGTATCTCGGAATTAGGGGTATATACCTTATGCAGCTTATCCTCCTCAAAAAACTCCATGATCCTGTCGGCGGCCTGCTTTATGCTTACCATATCAACATATACGCCGAGAATATTGACCTTGTCTTTCATCTGTAATCTCCTTTATCTTAATTATGAGGGCATCTGCTCGTTAGTTATCTCTTTTGCTTTTTTATCACGCTCCGCGATCGGAATATAGTTTTTCCTGCGTACAATTGACTTATATGCCGGACGGATAATTCTTGAACATCCGATCGTTTCCTCAAGCCTGTGCGCGCACCAGCCGGCTATTCTTGCAATCGCAAAAATCGGCGTGTACATCTCCGGCGCGATGCCCAGCATCTTATAAACAAAGCCGGAATACATATCAACATTTGCGCACATTACCTTGTCATTGTGCTTTACCTCATAGAATCGCTCCGGTGTAAGACGCTCAACGGTTGTATAGAGCTTAAACTCCTTTTCCCATTCGGGATTTGTTGATGCAAGGCGCGACGCGCGCTCCTTTAACAGAATACATCTCGGGTCGGAATAGGTATATACGGCATGACCCATACCATAGATAAGTCCCGCGCCGTCAAATGCTTCTTTGCGGAGAATTTTATCGAGGTATGCCCGTACCTCGTCATCATCCTCCCAGTCCTTTACGTTCTTCTCGATATTGTCCATCATGGCCATAACCTTTGCGTTCGCTCCGCCGTGCTTCGGGCCCTTTAAGGAGCCTATCGCCGCGGCGATCGCGCTGTAGGTGTCGGTACCCGATGATGAAACGACCCGTGTTGTAAACGCGCTGTTATTACCGCCGCCGTGCTCCGCCTGGACCATAAGAAGAACGTCGAGCATTTCCGCCTCTGCCTCTGTATACTTATTATCCGGGCGCAGCATATAGAGAATATTTTCCGCCGTAGAAAGATTCTTCTGCGGAACGTGCAGATAAAGGCTTTCACCGTCATGGTAGTGCCGCTTTGCCTGATAGCCCGCCGCCGCAATGACCGGCAGCCGCGAGATAAGCTCTATTGACTGTCTTAAAATATTCTCAACCGATATTTCGTCGGGATTGCTGTCATATGAATACATAGCAAGCACGCTTCGCGCCATCTTGTTCATTATGTTTGACGAGGGCGCCTTAAGTATCATAT
Organism: Candidatus Ornithomonoglobus sp.; assembly: GCA_051874315.1. Lineage (GTDB taxonomy): Bacteria > Bacillota > Clostridia > UBA1381 > UBA1381 > Ornithomonoglobus. The sequence goes on along the minus strand of JBJEFT010000405.1, from coordinate 989 downwards.
CCTCGGTAAAGCCCGCCGGAAGAGCTCTTAAATCTCCGATGAGATCCTTGAACTTTTCAAGTGCTTCACTTGTCGGGAGCTCTCCGAACAAAAGAAGATAAATAACCTCCTCAAAGCCGAAGCGTCCTTCCTTCTCACAGTTTTCAACAATATCGTTAATGTCATAACCGCGGTACTTCAGATGGCCCTCCGCCGGTTTCTTTTCTCCATCCTCAATATAATAACCGATAACCTGACCTACAGATGTAAGTCCTGCCATAACTCCGGTTTCGTCCTCGTTTCTGAGACCTCTCTTAACTCCGAATGCCTTGAACAGCTCTTTCGGGAACGGCTTGTAAAGATCGCTGGCTGTTTTATAAAACCGCTCTCTTTTTTTTGCGATTTCCTGTGTCATATCCGCAAAATCTCCTCTCTGTAATAATATTTTACAGCAGGCTCAGCTGCATATCCTCGCCCTTGAGTGCCTTCGCCGCCGCCGGAATAGTACGCGCGTTATACCTTGTAACGTCATCGATCCCACTTTCGCTTGCCGCCGTCACCTTTGAGGGCTTAACTCCGCTCTTTGTCTGCTTGATAACCTGCACACCCTGTGTACTCTTTGTGGACTTGAGCGGAACAAGACTTGTGTTAAGACATATTACCTTGTTATTTTCCGTGATAACAACTACGTCCATATCCGTTTCTAAATACAATATATCAACTATCGGTGACTTATCTGAATAAGCACTGATAAGCTTTTTACGATTTGTTTTCGTCTGATAATTACTCAGCTCCACCTTTGCCATCTTGCCGTTTTCAAAGGTATAGAGCATATTGCCTGAGTAATCCTTTGTTACTACAGTATACACTATTTTTTCATCATTTTCAAGCCCCAGAATTCCCGGAATATATTCTCCGAGCTGCGATACCTTGCCGTCAGGTATATCCTGGGTCTTTAATTTGTACACATTGCACTGATTTGAGAAGAACAGCAGCTCAGATTTGTTGGT
>JBJEFT010000404.1:0-4630 GCA_051874315.1 Candidatus Ornithomonoglobus sp. | reverse complement strand
TTTATGATTTTCAGATTATAGGTATAGGTTACGCCGTAGTTGCCGAGATTTACCGCATAGCCGCTTACTGCATCCTCCGCGGTAATTTCATAATTCGGAGAATAAGTGTCTTTGCCGCTTGTGCCGGGCTGATTTTCATAGGCGTGAGTATCGGTGTGGTGCGTGTCAAAATACCAGATGTCGCTTTTTTCAGCTTCGGGTACCTTGCTTCCATAGTAGGTCAGCTTGTTCTTGTCCCTATACTCAAAAGCAAGCATTCCGCTTTCATCCGCCGCAGCCTTTGCCCACGGGTCGTCAAGCGGGCTTATGTTCGTATTCCATTCGTTAAGGGTAATTCCGTCCGGAGCATACTGATTATATGATATTACGGGCAGATATGCTCCGTCCTCGTCGGTGTCATCTATCTCATATTCCAGATCAGCCTCCACCTGCGGAAGCGTATCGGCAATTCCCTTTATCGTTCTGTCATACCTTACAATTCCGTTTTCAGCGTCTTTTCGGAAGGTTGAACGGTCGCCCAATTCCTCTCCCGCTTCAAACGCGCATACGTTTACATTCATTGTACCCGACTTTATTTCAAGCACCGCCTGATAATGGACCGGCTCCCTGTAATGCACAACGGAATAATTCGGAGTAAACTCACTCAGCCACCTCGTTCCGGACGCGGTGACGGTCTGTTCCTCTGACGGTCCGTTATACTCATATACTACCGAGCCGTCCGCCTCAACAAGCGTTCTCTGCATGGTCTGGGCGCAGCAGTTAAACAGCCCCCACTCTGCCATGCTGATTTGCTTTACACTATTTTCATCATACCATGCGAGCGGCTTTATCGTTTCAAAGCCAACGCGGCTTATTGTATATGTACAGCTGCCCGAAACCGGCGTAAGCTCCACGTCAAGCTCCATATCCTTTGATACCTTATCGGCATTGTTCTCCATTCCGATAAAATTATAATGCGAAAGATACAGATAATATGTTCCCGGTCCGAGATCATCGTTATTCATAATATAGCGCGGCTTATCGCTGTTTACAAGCGTATTGCTGTCCACTGCCTCCGGGTTATTGCAGTATATGTATTTTCCGCCGCCCGCCGGCTCAAATTCAAGCTTCTGCGGCTCAACCGCATGAGCCGCAAGCTGCATGGCACAGCCTGTCAGAGCAGCTATGACCGCAGCTGTTAATTTTATTTTCATTTACCTTTTCCTCCTTATGCCTGTATATACTTAATATGTATATTATACCACTATATATTGTATTCTGTCAATAATTAAACATACAAAACCCCCCATAAATCGGTTTGTCGGAACCGTTTTATGAGGGGTTTTTTTCATCATTCCATAACATGGGTCTCAAATACTGGGTCATCTCTCCAGAGAACAACCTCTCCCTGCTCCCTTGTCTTTTTCATATCTATGAGCCTTTGATTGCTGCTTCCGCGAAAACGCAGCGTTATATCGTGCTTATCCTGCTCAAACTCTCCGTCAACAAGAACGTCAACGTATGAAAGGATTTTTTTCGTAAGCTCCGTATAGGCGCGGCTTTCCGCTTTCCCTGTGAGCTGCTCGTAGGTATAGCCGCTGTAGCACCATATTGTTTTTTGGGGATACTTCTTTTTAAAATCCTCTGCCAGCTCCAGTATCGCTGTCTGGTTTTCCGGCTCCATAGGCTCGCCGCCAAGCAGTGTCAGTCCCGCTATATAATACGGCTCGCAGCTTTCTATTATTTCATCATGGGTGTTTATGTCAAAGGCTCTGCCGTAACGGAAATCCCATGCCACCTTGTTAAAGCAGCCTTTGCAGCGGTGCGTACAGCCCGACACAAACAGGCTTGTGCGCACGCCGGGACCGTTTGCAATATCATAATATTTAATTTCAGCGTAATTCATAAGTGCATTACCCTGTCTCTTATTTCCTGTGTTCTGCCCTGATTCCAGAACTGCGTTCCGATATAGCCGCAGGTGCGCCTTGCGACATTAAGTCTGTCCTGATCGCGGTTGTGGCATTTCGGACACTCCCAAAGCAGCTTGTGATCCTCTTCAACTATCTGTATCTCGCCGTCATAGCCGCAGCACTGGCAGTAGTCGCTCTTTGTATTAAGCTCCGCGTACATGATGTTGTCGTATATAAACTGAAGAACACTTATTACAGCCTCCAGATTGTCCTGCATATCCGGCACCTCTACATAGCTTATCGCGCCGCCCTTTGAAAGCGACTGGAACTGTGACTCGAATTTCAGCTTAGAGAACGCGTCTATTTCCTCACAGACATTTACATGATATGAGTTTGTTATATAGCCCTTGTCGGTTATGCCCTCTATTATTCCGAAGCGCTTTTGCAGGCACTTTGCAAACTTGTAGGTTGTGCTCTCTATAGGCGAGCCGTATATACTGAAGGCAACATTTGTTTCCTTTGTCCATTCCTCGCATTTGTCGTTCATGTGCTGCATTACCCATTTTGCAAAGTCTACCGCCTCAGGGTCCGTATGAGATTTACCCGTCATATATTTTACGCATTCAAATAAGCCCGCGTAGCCGAGTGAGATCGTCGAGTAGCCGCCGTAGAGCAGCTTGTCGATCGGCTCTCCCTTTTCAAGTCTTGCTAAAGCGCCGTACTGCCAGAGAATCGGCGCGGCGTCGGACAAAGTGCCTTTTAGTCTTTCATGGCGGCACATAAGAGCCTTGTAGCAAAGCGCAAGACGCTCGTCAAATATCTTTCTGAACTTATCCATGTCCCCGCCGCTTGACAGCGCGACATCCACAAGGTTTATTGTCACAACTCCCTGATTAAAGCGGCCGTAGAACTTGTAATTGCCGTTTTCGTCCTTCCACGGTGAAAGACAGCTTCTGCAGCCCATAACCGGGAAGCAGTTGCCCTCCTTGAGCTTCTTCATCTGCTTTTCGGAAATGTAGTCCGGCACAAGGCGCTTTGCGCTGCACTTTGCGGCAAGCTTTGTGAGGTAGAAATACTCTGTTCCCTCTTTTATATTGTCCTCCTCAAGAACATATATGAGCTTCGGGAACGCCGGAGTAACCCATACTCCCGCTTCATTCTTTACTCCCTTATGACGCTGACGCAGCATTTCCTCAATTATAAGCGCGAGGTCCTTTTTCTCCTGCTCGTTGCGCGCCTCGTTGAGGTACATGAATATCGTCAGAAACGGCGCCTGACCGTTCGTTGTCATAAGCGTTATGACCTGATACTGAATTGTCTGCACTCCGCGCTCGATTTCCTTATGCAGCCTTTTTTCAACAATAAGATCAAGAGCCTCATCGGTAAGCTGTATATCAAATTCCTTTGATTCCTCCAGAAGCTCGCGCTTTATCTTCTCACGCGACACCTGAACAAAAGGCGCAAGATGCGTAAGACTTATACTCTGACCGCCGTATTGGTTTGAGGCAACCTGCGCTATGATCTGGGTTGCAATATTGCACGCCGTTGAAAAGCTGTGCGGACGCTCGATAAGCGTTTCGCTTATAACCGTTCCGTTCTGGAGCATATCGTCAAGATTAACGAGGTCGCAGTTATGCATATGCTGAGCATAGTAATCCGAATCATGGAAATGGATTATGCCCTCCTTATCCGCATCCACGATCTCCTTCGGAAGAAGCAGACGGCGCGTTAAGTCGCGGCTTACCTCGCCCGCGATATAGTCACGCTGCACACTGTTAACAACCGGGTCCTTGTTTGAGTTCTCCTGCATGACCTCTTCGTTGTTGCACTCGATAAGAGAAAGCACCCTGTCATCCGTTGTATTTGACTTTCTTATAAGCGATCTGGTATAGCGATACTTTACATAGTTTCTTGCGACATCAAACGCGCCGTAGGACATGATCTGGTTTTCCACCATATCCTGTATCTCCTCAACCGATACCGAGCGGTTCATCTTATCGCATTTGAAATTAATAAATTCCGCAGCCTCCTGTATCTGAGCCTGTGTAAGCTCCTTATCCGATGTGGCATCACTTGCCTTCTGCATCGCTGCTATTATCTTTCCGATATCGAATTCAACCTCCGAACCGTTTCGTTTAATTACCTTCATCTTGTTAATTATAACCTTTCAAAAATACTATATCTTGTGTTTTCTTGTATGCTTTGTATTATACTCCACTAAATAGAGATTGTCAAGCATTCGGTATGTTTTTCTTTTTTACAATCATGTTACAAATGTTACACGATGCAAAATATTTAAAACGGTATTGTAAAAAGAATTTTTTTATGCTATAATAAACTATGTATATATAATAATAACAGGAGATAGAAAATATGTCAGACAGCAGACAGAGTAAAATACGCAATTTTTGCATAATCGCGCATATTGACCACGGCAAATCAACGCTTGCCGACCGCCTTCTTGAGCTTACGGGCGAGGTCGAAACAAGGGATATGCAGGACCAGATCCTTGACGATATGGACCTTGAGCGCGAGCGCGGCATAACGATCAAGGCTCACGCGGTTACGCTTAAATATACACGCAGCAACGGTGAGGAATATATTCTGAATCTCATCGACACGCCGGGACACGTTGACTTTAACTATGAGGTTTCTCGTTCTCTTGCGGCGTGCGAGGGCGCTATACTTATTGTTGACGCATCGCAGGGCATCGAGGCGCAGACCCTTGCCAACACATATCT